>JAVBVL010000099.1:0-34218 GCA_031554285.1 Bacteroides sp. | reverse complement strand
TGGAAGAAGAACGTTGAAACCATGCGCGCCATGAAAGAGGCTGCCATGACCAACCAGGCTGCCGTTACCCAGAGTGAAGCCACCTACCACATGGTGTGTGCCAACATCCCCACCCTGGAGCAAGCCATCCGCGAAACGGAGAATGCCCTTTCGCTCCTGTTGGGGCAAGCCCCGCAAACCATCGGTCGCAGCGACCTGTATGCACAACAACTGCCTGAAGAGTTCTCGGTAGGTGTACCCGTGCAACTACTATCGAACCGTCCCGATGTAAAGGCTGCCGAAATGGCTTTGGCAAGCACCTATTACAACGCTAATCAGGCACGCGCCGCTTTTTATCCCAGTGTAACCATCAACGGTAGCCTGGGTTGGGTAAATAGTGCGGGCGATATCATCTTCAATCCTGCCAAGATGGTAGCCAGTATAGTAGGTTCGGTTACCCAACCGCTCTTCTACCGCGGAGCCAACATTGCCCGTCTCAAGATAGCCAAGGCACAGCAACAGGAAGCACAGATTGCCTTCCAACAAAGTCTGCTTAGCGCCGGAGCCGAAGTGAGCAACGCTTTGTACCAGTACCAAAGCACTACCGATAAAGCTGTTTCACGCGAAGCACAGATAAAATCTTTGGAACAAAGTGTGGAATATACCAAAGAATTGTTTAAATTAGGCACATCAACCTATCTGGAAATCCTGTCGGCCGAGCAATCGTTGCTGAGCGCCCGCCTCACACAGGTATCCGATACGTTCGACCGCATGCAGTCTGTAGTTAGTCTCTACCAGGCGCTTGGTGGCGGCAGGGAAGATTAACTTTAAAACGAAATAGTATGATTAGTACATTAGCTTATGTAAATCCGGAAGCCAAGATTGGTAGCAACGTTACCATTCACCCCTTTGCTTACATTGATAAGGATGTAGTTATCGGCGACGATTGCGTTATTATGCCCTATGTAAGTGTAATGGCAGGTACACGCATGGGTAAAGGCAACAAGGTGTTTCAACATGCCGTACTGGGTGCCGAACCGCAGGACATGAAGTACAACGGCGAAGATACACTGCTTATCATTGGCGACAACAACCACATCCGCGAGAATGTAGTTATTGCCCGCTCCATTTATACCGATGGCCGCGCAACTACCATCGGCAACGATAACTTCCTCATGGATAAGGTGCATATCTGTCACGATGTGACTATAGCCAATCATTGTGTGGTAGGTATCGGCAGTACGCTTGCAGGCGAAAGTATTATCGACAGTTGTGCCATCCTGAGTGGTAACGTGGTACTGTACCAACATGCTCACGTAGGCAGTTGGTCGATGGTTCAAGGCGGTACCCGTCTTGCCAAAGACGTTCCCCCGTACATCATTGTATCGGGCAACCCACCCGAGTACCGCGGCGTAAATGCCCAGGTATTGGCCAAGCACAACAATGTGCCCGAGAAAAAACTTCGCCACATTGTCAATGCGTACCGATTGGTGTTCCAGGGTAACTTCAGCTTGCACGATGCCATATCAAAGATTGAAGCACAGGTGCCGATGAGTGATGAGATTCAGCACATACTCGACTTCTGTAAAGCATCTAAAAATGGAGTAGTGAAATAGAAGCTCAAAGTATAAAGTCTCCAATAGATTGGAAGGATTAATCTTTATATTTATCTTGAATGAGTTCGGTATTGCACCGGACTCATTTTTTTATTTCACACCGACCATTCGGCATAAGAATTTACAGATTGAGAAAAGCTTTGACGAATTAAGTACTAAAGATTGTATTGAGGCGTTTATTTTTGTAGCAAATCAATCAAAACAAACATTATGAAATCTACAAAAAACAAACGCTCTTTAGCAAGTCTAAAGAATTTCCTGATCCTTTTTATGATAGCAAGCATTACACTTGTGGGTTGTAGCAAGGATGACAACAAAGATGATGAGGGTTACACAGTAGTTCAAGTAAATTCTACTGAAAGTAATTCTAAACTGACGGCCGCAATGTTAGGATCGGATACCAAGGTGAAATTGAAAGGAACCATGAATACGGACGATTTCAAAGTGCTAAAAGCCAATACAACTATTACCCACCTCGACCTTTATTCGGTAGATGTTGTCGGCAAAATAATCATTAGAACCACCAATTTGACTGACGGCTATGAAACACAAACAGGAAATGCAATTCCCATGAATGCGTTTGGTAGCCCAAAGAAAGAAATAGATAAATATGGAGTGAATACCGTTCTTCAGTATGTAAAACTGCCGAAAACCGTGACAACCGTTGGGGAGTCGTCTTTCGATGCTTGTACAAGCCTTGCAGAGGTTGTATTCCCGGAAGGGCTTATTGATATTTGGGCATTTGCATTTAATGAGTGCGCCCTGACCGGAGAACTTAAATTTCCCGAAAACATGAAAAATATTGGAATGGGTGCTTTTGCTTCTTGTGAAAAACTGACGGGAACAATCGTTATTCCGAAAAAGCTGACGGAAGTGTTAATCTTCGCTTTCTATAAGTGTACTAATATTACAGGTGTTACTCTTCATGGCGGTCTTGAAACAATTGACCAAGGCGCTTTTCAAGCAACCGGACTTACGAGCTTGGATTTACCGGAAGGCATAGAGAACATCGGACAGTATGCATTTGCCTCTTGTGAAAAGTTGAAAGGCTCTTTAGTTATTCCGGAATCTGTAGGTAGAATATTTGAAGGTGCTTTTGAAAGCTCCAAATTCGATGGAACATTGACAATTCCCAAAGGCGTGCATCTCATTGAGGACAGAGCATTCAATAATACTGATTTCAAGAAGATAGAACTAAATTGGGTTGAATCATCTGATTTCCCGTGGGAAATCAATCAGCGTGGCGGTCGTTGGGGTTACAATGCTTATTGGTTCCCTACAAATTTTGAAACGTCAGGAAATAAGACAGACTACTTTCTCTCGATACCTGCGGGATCAAAGGCTGAGTATATCAATTATTTCCCACGCGAGGGACACCCGGGCGAATCTTTCTTCAACCTGAAAGAAAGAAACTAAAAAATGTAGCTGCATTCGTTGCGAATCCCAACATCGGGTATCCTTCGGGTAGATACAGATAAATAAAAGGAGCTGCCCAAAAATGAGCAGCTTCTTTTATTATTATCGTTTACGTTCAGTTTTTGTTTATCCACATCCGGTTCATGCCCCATGGCAGCAACACATCTGGAGAACTCCCGTAGTTTAACAAAGGCATCTATAATAGCCATTGTTGTTTGAGTGGCTCTGGAACTTTTCAGGATGGTTGCCAATAAGTAAACTCCTCCCTCCGTAAATGCACGAGGAGAAACAGGCGACTTTTTAAGATTCTGCATCCGGTCGAAATTTTCGACCACATGCTGTTTTTCAGATACTTGCAATGTAAAACAATACCTTTCCGGGAATTTATCCGGGTTGTTTCTTACCGCTTCATTAACTCGTTTTGTTTCTACTCCATACAAAGCGGCAACGTCTCTGTCGAGCAATACCTTTTGTCCTCTTAACTCTATTACCAGGCTTTCTACCTCTTTGGAGGTAACTACTTGAACTTCGTTTTTCATAATATTTCAATTAAGTCGTGGATGCAAATATACAAAACATCCTTTTATAATTAATGAATTATTATAAAAACGCCGACTCAATTACTTGCTTATGCCAAGTAAAAGTAATATCTTTGTATAGTTAATGATAAAGTAGGTTCAATTTATACTACACCCCAAATAGGGAAGCCACAAGCTTCCCTATTTTTGTATCCTCCCGCCAGGAAGCACCTAAAGCTTCACCAACTTTCACCCAACTTTTCGCCATCTTTTACAAAAAGATGGAAGAATTTATCAAAAAGATGGCGATGAGTACCCAATAACATCGGCTAACATACAGATTTCATCAGATGAAACGTACGGATTAGCTGATGAAGTGCGCGGATTAGCTAATAATCCCACCGTATTAGCGCATGAAACTTACAGCCCTAACTCATTGTTAATAATCTATAAAATCACTCTTGACAAGAATGACCTCAAATAGCCTGATTTGTATAGATACCAGAACAATAGCTACATTAAAAGAGATTAGTACTTACGCTGCACCTTGAACGGATCGCCTTTCTTATCCATAGAAACAACCCAACGGAAGGCATTAACGAACAACAGTTTCTGAGTGGCATCGGTAAACTCTTCGTCACCGTGCCCCATGTTAAGGTAAATCATGCGGTAGTTCTTGTTGGTCCATACCAGAGGGAAATCGCCGAAGTTTACCACATCCTTGATGCCCAATGGGTAATTATCGGGCGAGAGGGAAAGCAGTACTTCTACGTCTTTGTTTTCGCGGGGACTGGGTGTCCATTGATACCATTCGCTATCGGGGGCAATGAACGAGGCGGGCAGGTTCTTGGTAACGGGGTGCGTAGTGGTATCTAAGGTAACTTTCACGGGCTGCGGAGGCCAGTTGTTGCAGTAAAACACGCCTCCACCCAGGAACTTGACAAACCAGGGCCAGTTGGTATGCTTGTCGTTGTAAGCTGCCACGTGAAATCCTACCCAGCCGCCTCCGTTATCCATGTATTGTTCAAAAGCGGCACGTTCATCGGGCGTTGAAGGAGCACCGTTAAGCATTACCACCACATCGTACTCTTTGAGTTTATCGTACGTATAGCCTTCGAGGGTTTGGGTATTATGCAGGATAAAGCCTTGCCCGTAGTTCAGGCGGCGGAAGAACTCTACACCTTGCTTGGCAAAGTCAACATGCGCGCCTTCGCCGTGCGGACTTTGGAATATCAATGCTTTGAAGCGCGGACCGTTGGCGTATTGAGCCGGATATTGTGCGCTTAGCGGGAGGAAAGAAAGTACGGCTGCCAGGCACAGCAGTAGTTTTGCGTGTAATGTAATTGTTCTCATAAGTTTTATGTATAAAGTTATTTTCAATTTAAGGTAACACAGCTTCCACTAACGAAATCCATTTACCCGCCGATGTAACCCAAACCTCTTTGTAGGTGGCGTTCACCGTTCGCGGCCAATAGGGAATGTCTTCGTTGCCCCAGGTACGAATACCTACAGGCATCTCACCCGTCATTTCGCCGGACGAGAAGCTGTCCATACGCGGGTAGTTATGCCCTTCGCCGTAGATAAGCGACTGCCCGAAAGGGTTCTTACCCACCGTCCAGTAAAGTTGTTCGCGTGCTATACGCATCAGTTCCTCATCGTTCAGGAACTTCCCGCAAAGGGCAGCGGCTTTACCGGTAGAAAGGTGAACAGCGGTGTTCCCGTTGAAAATACTGAACCACACGGGGAAGCGTTTCAGGTAGTGTTCGTTATCTAACTGCACCCCTTTCTTGAGCTGAACGGGATAGGCTTCGCGTATCTCGGGTCCCACGAAAAGGTGCGAATGCTGAAAGGCGACACTGTCCTGCGCTTCGTCAATATGATACACCCCGGCAGGTATCATGCCGTAGGGAGCGGTGTACTTCATCAGTCCTTTCAGGTAAGTACCGTACAGTTGTATGGAAGTACTCCATCGTGCGTAATCGGGATGGTTGGGCTGGGTTTCACACAGCAGGGTAAGGGCTTGCATATACACTTGCTCACGCGACTGGTGGTTGTAGTGCACAATCGACTTCCGCGAACGGTCACGGTAGAAGAATCCCCGGGTACCTGCGGCATCGTCCAAGGGTTCGGTACGTTGACAGTCAAGGGTGTAACAAATAAACTCCGCCGCCTTTTCGGCATAGTATGCCTCACCTGTTAGCCGATACAGCATACTCGCCGCCCAGGAAATAGTAGCCATGTACTGACTCTCGGAAGTGTTATAGCTATGTTCGTAGAAATGCAGGAAACCTCCGTAACCCACTTCTTCGTGATGTTTCAGGGCGAAAGCAAAGTCGTCACGGGCAATACGGCGCAGGTGCTCCTGCAACATGGGGTCGTGGTCGATGGTGAACGCGGCATACGCCTCGTAAGCAGCATACAGGAAGTTATCGAAAGCGAGGTTATGCACCCGCACGGTCGAAATATCGTCTAACGTACCAAACACCCCGTCGAGCCAGATAAGCAACCCCACGCTGCTGGCGCGGTAACCGTCGCCAAAGCGGCTGCGCAGTACAAACTCCAGTCCCCACTCGGCTTCTTCGAGCAGGCGGGCAGCCAGGAGCGGCGAGGTGAATCTCAACTTAGTAGCTGCTTCTAAGAGGGAGAAAGTTACATCACCCGTCTGCAGGGTTTGTTGCGAAAGGTCGCCCGCATCGTGCCAACCGCCTCCGTATAAAATGGTTTTTCCATCGTGACGGGCGCACAGGTCGGTATGGCAGGTACCATGTTTGCCGGGCACGGGATATCCACACCGTTGGCAGAAGATGAAGTTAAGCGTACGCCACAGAGAGTTCTCCCAAAGAGTTTCTTCTATACGGAAGGGAGGCGTTTGGAGGGCGCCTACCTGCAAGCAGTATTCGCCGGGCTTATTAAAGGCGGAAAAGTCGAGTACATGGAATGCTCCTATCGTGGTATTCTCCCGGCGGATGGGTGCGGTAAACACGGTTTTCCCGCTCCGGTAGTCGATTAACCGGAACTTTTCTGCCTTATTGGAAGAATCAAGGTGCGCAATGGCGGTCTTTGCATCGCCCGGCATGTAACCTGTAGTCGAATACACAATGCGGTTGGTTCCCGGCATCCATCCACGCACAATCTCCGGGTGGGCTACTTGTTGCAATTCCATTTTACCAATGTAATACACGGAGGTTTCGCCGGTGGTGCGGTCGCGTCCCTTCACGGAGCAGCTAAAGCCGTAACGTTGTATGCGGTCGCGCTGAAACTCGTCCAGGTCGAGGTAACGAAGGTTCCACTCACGGTTACGCAGGTTTATAAGGTGCGAGGCCGAAGGCTCCCCTTCCATGGTTGAGCCGTCTCCGTTTTCGAGGAAGAAGTTGAGGTTGGTAACCCGGGCTCCTTCGCAATCGGGGTAAATGTACATTACAATGCGGTTATATGCCGACCAATCGGCGCCGGCAGCGGCACAGCTCACCTGTATATGTCCGTAAGTAGCATAATCGGGGTCAGAGGGTGAACCGGTAGCGCGTTTGCCGGTAAAGGTAGGAAAGGTAAGTTGCATGCTTCCCGGCTGACTTTCGTTTACCACATGGCGGGTGTTGTAAGTCAGGGCTCCTAAGCCGGAGTGTGTCCAGCCGGTGAGTTGGGATGTAAAGGGAAGGTCTTGGGTGTAGAACACTTCTTTCTGCAATCCCGCCATTTCGAACGAACTCGATTCATCAATGGGTAGCGGGCTGTGTACCAATCCGCTTTGTATAAGTGCATTTTCAAATGCCTGGTCGGTGGAGAGGCGAATCTGGGCAAAGCCCTGTTGGGTGCTTACTAAAGCGAGGACCAGTAAAAAGTGCCGTGTTTTCATGCTTTGGATGTATTGGTATAACTATAAAACGATTGGGGAAGCAAGTTCCCTAATACTTGCTTCCCGTAAACGGAGCCGTTTGGCTAAAACAGATTACTCAAAGTTCAATGTCCCGAAGAACTCCGGCACATGGAAGTTGGGTTTGGGCAACTGTATGGGATTCCATGACAGGTAATGCGGGGTTTGCAGTTCGTCGCCACATTTATAAAAATTAGCACGGATGCTCTTCCCGTCCAAAGAAGTAATGTGGTGTTTAAAGAATACAGTATACGGTATAACAAGAGCTACCTGCCACTCAGTCTCTCCCACCCGTTCGTCAAACGGTTCGCGCCCCAGGCTTGCCCAACGCAACACCTTGCTCAGCACTTCTTGCGGAGCATGCTCGCGTCCCGAGCGCGTGGCACCTGCACCCATCAACAGGGTTCCAATGCAGTTGCATTCGAGGTTGTAATACACGCCATCTCCCCCAGGAATAGAGAAGAACTCAACACAAGAGTCGGTCCACACAGCTTCATTATCGACGCCGTAACGAGCGCGTACACTGGCTTCCTTCACCTGGAAGTGCAACAAAAGAGCTTGTCCGGTATAAGCCAAACGAAATTGAACTTCAGGGCGGTATGGGAAAGCCTCCCAGTTAGCATTAGCTACAGGTTGAAACGTAACACCAGCCTCATCTAACAAAGCCGGAACAACAGAAGCCTCTACGGGCGTGGTACTGATTTTTACTACATTCATAGATTGTTTGGGGGTTTGCGCAAAGCAGATTGTTGCACTTCCTAACAGGACGAACAAGGCTGCCTTTCTGATTAGTAACATCATTAAGAATTGTTTTTTGGATTTGAAAGTACAATAATCGCCTTTTTTTTCGGGATATGCAAATACTACTTGCACAAATGATTTGTACCTTTGCCGCAAACAATCAAACAATGAATATACACTTCGCTCCGCTGCAAGGCTATACAGAAGCCGCTTACCGCAATGCACACGCTGCCGTATTTGGCGGTGTAGATGCTTATCACACCCCGTTTGTACGGTTAGAAAAAGGAAACTTCCGCAACAAAGACCTGCGCGAAATCAGCCCGGAGGTAAACCGTGTACCTCATCTTATTCCGCAACTCATTGCGCCTACTTCTGAGAAGGCGCGCACAATTATAACCCTTTTCATCGAAAAAGGATACCAGGAAGCAGAAATAAACCTGGGCTGTCCGTTCCCGGTATTGGCAAAACGGCACAACGGAGCGGGCATGCTGCCTTATCCCGCCGAAGTGCAGGAATTGCTAAGCGTTGTGACAGAGTTCCCGCAGATTCGCTTCTCTGTTAAAATGCGGTTGGGATGGGAACAGGCAGACGAGTGTATGGCTTTGGTGCCGTTGCTCAATTCGGTTCCGTTGGAACGTGTTACCCTGCACCCACGTGTAGGCAAGCAGGAATACAAAGGTACGGTAGACATGGAGGGATTTGCTGCATTTTATGCGGAATGCAACCATCCGTTACTGTACAACGGCGACCTGCTCACCAGCGAAGATATTCAGCAGATTATGGAACGTTTCCCCAGGTTAAGCGGAGTAATGATAGGAAGAGGCCTGCTTGCTAACCCTGCCCTGGCATTAGAATACAAAGAGGGAAGAACGCTTACTCCCGATGAAATGGGCGAAAAGCTGCGTTTATTCCACGACAGCGTATTCACTGCCTATCAGGAGCAGTTGGAAGGAGGCAGCGGACAGTTGCTTACCAAGATGAAGACGTTTTGGGAATACCTGTTGCCACAAGGAGATAGAAAACTAAAGAAAGCCATCCACAAGGCAACCAAAGTGGAAGTCTACCAACAAGCTGCCCGCCAACTTACCCGGTTGGCATAGGCCTGTCACGTAAAAGTTGCCGCCTCAAAGCGGCAACCGTCCTTACGGATGAATTTCGCGGAAAGCGGCGTTCTCCTCCTGTACCTGCCGGATGGTTTCTTTCAATTCGCCAATGGGCAAATCAAATCCGTACCAGGCGGTGTAACATTCGGTTACAAACCATTTGCCGTCAATGAGTTCAAATACCACCCGCAAGTCGAGTTCCGATTCATCGTAACCGGCTTCAAACTCTTTACGGTTGGCTTCGTTCACCACAAACTTCGACACATAGGTGCCTCCTTCTTCCTCTGCCAAACTCTCTTCTTTCAAGGTTTCAGAGTCTAACAACGGCCATTTCTCCTTGGTAAACGGGAACGTTTTTTCCGTTTCGCCGTCGTCGGCAAGCAAGGTAATGGGAGTTTTCAAAGGAAACTTAATACGCGTCAGCTGGAACGTGGCGCTCGAAGTAAACTTTTCGAGGAAGGTTTCAAACTCCTCGTTACCGGTGGCGGGCAATGCTTCTGTAGCAGGAGCAGCAAAGCCGAAAGCCACCAACGGGAGGGCGGCCATCCACAGGGTTAAAAACAAACAGGATACAGCTTGTCTTGTTTTCATAATTTGTTATAAAATTCAGCGTGCAAATATACTACATCTTCCTTATATGCAACGCCCAAGAACTGTTTATTTACGGCGAAGAAACTCGTAACCAAACCTACAATACAGGCAACGCTTGCGGTCGCAATACTCTTTTTGCAACTGGAGTATGGCTTGTGAGTCGGCAGCAGTCGATACAGGCAGTCCGGCACCACTCCACAAGCGGGTAATATGATTGTTCTCGGCTTTCAATGTTTCCAGAAATGTAGTTGCCCGTTGAAGCAAACGCTCGTCGCCTTTGTGGCGGCCGTAGGCGTACAGAAAAGGCACTACGGTATTAATAAGCATCAGGTTACGCGAACCGTCGCCTACACGTTTCTCTTGCCGGGGGGCTTCTTTGCCGAAAATAAAGTGCGTTTCCCAATAGGCGGAGGTACGGGATACCAGCAACTCTGCCGCCGCCTGCGGGGTAGCGGCTTCCATCACCCGCGAAAAGAGTGACGGTGCGCTGTGATACAGATGGGCTAATTGTGCCAGTCGTACATGCGGGAAGTTGCCGGGGCGTAGCCGCAGGAAGCGCCAACGGGTGACGTCCATCGCGGGCGGCAGACCAAACTTATGGCGCAGGTAGCGGTACTCCTGTTGCAGGCGTTGATAATAATCGTCGCCGGGCAGTTCTTCTTCTAACAATCCTGCCTGCCCAAAGAAAATGGCTTCTACCTGGAACAGGTTATCCCGGTGCTTATCTACCGCCCTAAACGGAAGCAACGCGCCCCATGCCTCGAAGGCATCACCATTCAGCCCGAACCCGAAGTTACGGCAGAGGGTTAGGAAGAAAGCATCTTCCCAATAACCATTGTAACGTTGCAGGCGTTGGGTAATGGCTTCGGTTTTCTGCTCGAACCGTTCGGTCTGCAAGGCCGAGAACCAAGAATGTATGGTGAGTTTGGGTAGTGAAGAGAGTATGGAATAGCAACGGGGATAGGCATCGGCACGGCAGAGTTCGTCGTAATGTTGCCGTACATACTCGGGGCAATCGAGTTGAAGTTGGGGTACCGCCCGCCCAGAAGATGATTGTACGGCACAATCTACCTGCCCGCATACATGCAAAATAACGGAGTCGTAGGCCTTATCGGCAGCGTGACCGTGACGAATCCAATCGGAGGCCAGGCGATGTATTTCTACATTACCTACCCAAACGGTATCGCCAATCTTTAGCTTGGCATTAAAAAAATCGGGACCTGAATGGATGTTGTACAAACCTGCGTCAATGACTTCAACGGGTAACCCGTTGGTGGTAAATAAAGGTTTCAGCGGTAAAATCCGGTGCTTCCAGATGTAGTGTAAGAGTCGTTCCATTGTTAAGAGAAAGTTAATGTGCTGCACAAATGTAAGAAAAATATTATCTTTGCGACTCATATCCCGGAATATAACTCAGTAACACAATGAAAATAGCATTAATCGGTTATGGAAAAATGGGCAAACAAATTGAACAGATTGCCCTGAGTCGCGGACACCAAATTGTCTGCATCATCGACATAAACAACCAGGAAGATTTTGAATCGGACGCCTTCAAGTCGGCCGATGTGGCCATTGAATTCACCAACCCGATGGTGGCGTACGGCAACTATATGAAAGCATTCAAGGCAGGTGTGAAGCTGGTTTCGGGTAGCACCGGTTGGATGGCAGAGCATGGCGACGAAATTAAGCAACTGTGCGCCACAGGCGGCAAAACCTTGTTCTGGGCTTCTAACTTCAGTTTGGGCGTAGCCATCTTCTCAGCAGTTAATAAATACCTGGCACGCATCATGAACCAGTTTGAGGCGTACGATGTAACCATGAGCGAAACGCACCACATCCACAAACTGGATGCGCCGAGCGGTACCGCCATTACCCTGGCCGAAGAGATTATAGACAACCTGAAACGCAAGGATAAATGGGTGAAGGAAGAGGCCGCCGCTGCCAACGAACTGCCTATCCATTCCATTCGTGAGGGCGAGGTTCCGGGTATCCATACCATTCGTTACGACTCGGATGCCGACAGCATCTCCATTACTCACGATGCCAAGAACCGGGGTGGTTTTGCTTTGGGTGCCGTACTGGCTGCCGAATATACAGCCGGCAAAGAGGGATTCCTTGGTATCAGTGATTTGTTTCCATTCTTAAAAGATTAATACTGTATTATGATGAGAAAAGCTACACGCACTCAGTGGATTAAATTTGCCGTTGTTACGCTCCTGTACCTGGCTTTCCTTATTTGGATAAAAAGCTGGTGGGGATTGGTGGTACTTCCGTTTATCTTCGATATTTATATCTCCAAGAAAGTACCCTGGACGTTTTGGAAGAGCATCCAGAATCAGGCAGTACGCAGTGTGATGAGTTGGGTAGATGCCATCCTGTTTGCTTTGGTAGCGGTATATTTTGTGAACATCTATGTGTTCCAGAATTACCAGATTCCTTCGTCGTCGTTGGAAAAGTCATTACTGGTGGGCGACTTCCTGTATGTAAGTAAGGTAAGCTACGGCCCGCGGGTGCCTAACACGCCGCTCTCAATGCCGTTGACACAACATACATTGCCGGTTTTCGAATGCAAATCGTACCTTGAATGGCCCCAATGGAAGTACAAACGGGTAGCCGGGTGCGGCAAGGTAAAGCTGAACGACATTGTGGTGTTCAACTTCCCCGCAGGTGATACGGTAGCCACCAATTACCAACAGATTGAGGATATATACGGCATTGCATACCGTAAAGGTAAAGAGATTTACTCCAGGAAAATTGAACTGGATAGCCTCTCGCGCAAAGACCAACGCATGGTGTACAACCTGTATTACGCTGCCGGACGCAAATTTATCGACAACAATCCGCAGATTTATGGCGAGATAATTGCCCGCCCGGTAGACCGCCGCGAGAATTACGTAAAGCGCTGCGTAGGACTTCCCGGCGATACGCTCCAGATTATTGACGGACAGGTAATGATTGACGGGAAAGCTATTGAGAATCCGGAAGAGATGCAGTTTAACTACTTCGTGCAAACTACCGGCCCGCAGATAACCGAAGAGATGTTCCGCGAACTGGGTATCAGCAAGGCCGACCAGGCTTTGATGAACGATTACGAGCTGATGAAAGCCCAACTGGCACGTAACAACTACTCGCCTTTAGAAATAGATGCCAGCATCCGCGAGGCCGAAAACTCACTGACAAGCCTGGGATTCACCAGCCGGGGTACTTCGGGATTGCTGAACCCCATTTACCACCTGCCACTTACCGCAAAGATGTATAACACGCTGAACGGTAACAAGAAACTGATTGATAAGATTGTGATGGAACCGGAATATCCCTCGGATATGTATCCGCTGAACATGCCCACAAACTGGGACCGCAACAACTACGGGCCTATCTGGATTCCTGCCAAAGGGACAACCATTCGCCTTACATTGGATAACCTCCCATTGTACGAGCGTTGCATCCATGCGTATGAGGGTAACGCCTTAGAGGTACGCGACGGTGACATCTATATTAATGGATCCAAAGCCGACTCATACACCTTCCAAATGGATTATTACTGGATGATGGGCGACAACCGCCACATGTCTGCCGACTCACGTTACTGGGGCTTTGTTCCCGAAGACCACGTAGTAGGCAAACCCATCCTGGTATGGATGTCGTTAGACAAAGATCGCGATTGGTTTGACGGGAAGATTCGATGGAACCGTATCTTTAAATGGGTGCATTAAGCTAACGATATGAAAGCCTGGATACGAAAAAGCCTGAAAGGGATAGCCATTGTACTTGGGGCAGTTGCCATTGCCGGGGCATTGCGTTACTTTACGTACACCCCCTACCTTATTCCGCTGGAGGGAATGGAGAATTCACTCTTCCGGGGCGACCGTATCCTGGTAAACCGTTGGAGTTACGGACTGCGCACCCCTGCCATGAGTTGGTTGGGGTATCACCGCTGGCTCAGCAAACCGGTACACCGGGGCGACATTGTGGTGTTCAACAATCCGGCAGATACCCGCAACCAGGCCATTGACCAACGCGATGTGTTTATTAGCCGTTGTGCCGGCACTCCGGGCGATACGTTGTGGGTAGATTCGCTCTTTTCGCTGATTTCATCGGAGAAGAACCTGACTCCCGACAGCAAGCAACTCTATACTTACCCACGTTCGCGCGAGCAGGAACTCAACCGGTTGCTGAAACGTCATTCTATTACGGGTAATGAGTTGATGGGGCAAGACACCTCACGTAACGTACGTAGCTTTAGCCGGTACGAGTATCATATGCTGAAACAATCGATGACGGGAAACACTTGGCTGCAACCACTTGACGGAGATTCTATAGAAGAACCGTATGCATTGGTGGTACCCGGTAAGAGCAGGGTATTGCAGGTACATCCGTGGAACCGGGTGTTGCTTATGAATACCCTGGTACTGCACGAAGGAAAGCAAGCGCGGATTATCGGGGATACGCTGTATGTAGACGGACGTCCCACGTGGCATTGCACGTTTACCAAAGATTATTACTGGATGGTATCTGATAATAACCTCAACCTGTCGGACTCCCGCCTGTTTGGATTTGTCCCGCAGGATCACCTCATCGGGAAAGAATCGGTGGTGCTCTTCTCTAAGGAACCTAACACCGGATGGATGGATGGCTACCGATGGAACCGGTTCTTTTTACAAGTTAAATAAGCAGTTTATGGTGGTTTATCTTTCTTCGGCCTACCTGGCCCCTGTGCAATATTACGCAAAATTGCTGACTTACAACCGGGTATGTGTGGAGCAGCACGACCATTACATGAAACAAACCTACCGCAACCGCTGTACCATTGCCGCACCCAACGGGGAGTTGGCGCTCTCTATTCCCACCGTGAAACCCGACAGCCTGAAATGCGCCATGAAAGACATCCGCATCTCCGACCATGGTAACTGGCGGCACCTACACTGGAATGCTATCGAGGCGGCTTACAACAGCACCCCTTTCTTTGAGTACTACAAAGACGATTTCCACCCGTTTTACGAGAAGAAGTATGACTTTTTAATTGATTTCAACGAGGAATTGTGCCGGTTGGTATGCTCGTTGATAGATATACAACCCCGAATAGAACGTACTACGGAGTATAAAACCCTCTTTACTCCCGGCGAAGACGACTTCCGCGAATTGATTCATCCCAAGAAAGACT
The DNA here is from genome assembly GCA_031554285.1 of Bacteroides sp. Classification (GTDB taxonomy): domain Bacteria; phylum Bacteroidota; class Bacteroidia; order Bacteroidales; family Bacteroidaceae; genus Bacteroides. Next base: position 19,222 of record JAVBVL010000099.1, on the reverse strand, counting down.
TCCGAACCGCCGACCCGGCATTTTTGCCCGTTCCGTACTACCAGGTATTTGAGGGCCGCCACGGTTTCCAACCCAACCTCAGCATCATTGATCTGTTATTCAACATGGGGCCGGAGAGTTTATTGGTACTGCAAGCCTGCAAGGTTAGTTAGCCGTCTTTTTGCACAAGCCAGGTTCCCTTTAGTTTCATGCCGTGATACAAAGTGTTACATGCCTTGTAACACTCTGTTACAAGCAATGCAACACTTTGTTACAAGGCATGGAACAAACTGTTTCACACGGAGGAACACCGGTAAATGTAGTATGCTAATTGAAATGTTGCAGGAATTCGGTCAGGTTATCCTTTTCTTCCAGTCTCAACTTTTTACGTAACCGATAGCGGCTAATCTCTACGCCACGTAACGATAAGTTTACCAAAGGAGCAATCTCCTTCGACATCAGATTCATTTTAATATAAGCGCAGAGCATCTTCTCTTTGCTGGTTAGCTCCGGGAACTGCTCGTCCAGCCGCCGGAAGAAGTCATGATGAATGCTGTCAAAGGTGCCTTGAAACGCCTTTAAATCATCATCATGCTCAATATTGGTATCAATCTGGCTAATCAGGCGGAGTGTTTTCCGGCGGATGGCCACCATGTTTTCTTCTTTGATGGCGTTATTGATACCGACAGCTTCTTTCTTGATGACTTCCAATATTTCGTTCTTACGTACAATATTGAGGGTGGATTGAATAAGTTCCTCCGACTTATGCCGCAGTTCCGATTGCAGGTTCTCCTCACGCAGCGTATTGATTTCCTGATCCTTCAACTCACTCTCTTTCTTAAACTCCTGTTTCTGTTTCACCAATTCCTGGTTCTTCTGGCGGATAAGCTGCTTTTGGTGCCTGCTGATGCGGAAGTAAAGGAGGTACAGGCAAGAGCCTATAAGAAGCGCATATATAGAATAAGCCCACCAGGTACGATACCAGGGAGGCAGTATTTCAAATTGAAACGAAGTTTCCACCGGTTCCTTATATTTATCGGTCAGCGCCCGCACGCGGAAGGTATATTTCCCTTCTTTCAGGTCGGTATACTCTTTCATATTACTCATACCATATTCACTCCACACGGCTTCGCCATCACCCGAAAGACAGAATGAATACATGGCAGGGGCCTGCTTGTCGAAGTTATTAACGCTGCATTGCAGGCGCAACGAATTGTCGGAATAACTTACCTGCAACGGTTCGGTATCGTACGTAAAGCTGCGCCCATATACCAACACATCCTTTTTGCCGGTAAGGTACACCTTGCGTACCTGCAGGTTAAGTGGCATTTTGGAAAGTCCCCGCCGCCAGTATTGGAGCAGGCAGAACCCTTCTTCGGTGCCAATAACAGCCTGCCGGTTATCATATACAAAGATGTGTTCAAAGTCTTCAATGAGAAAATCTTTCAGGTACGACTCACCTGCATTCTTAAAGAACACTTTGTTTTGTGCATCATAGCGAAGCAGCTTCATGCGCCCATCGGTAACGTACCATATATTACTCTGGGTGTCCTGAATGAGGTAGGTGTAAGGAGCCTTGCCGTCTAATTGCTGCTCCAACTGCGTGTGCTCTTCCAGGCAATCTTTGGTTTGGTTGTAGCGAAACAAACCCTGACGGGACGAAACCACAATCTCGTTGTTTATCTTCGACACGTATACATTGTCACCGGCAGGCAGGTTATCGCTATTCATGCACTTAATCTGTGCCACTTTCTTTAAATCATCCGATAATGTCAGGCGGAAGAGTCCGCTCTCTTTATTGGCCACCCAGATGGCGTCCGACATCTCTTCGACATACATTGTTTTGGAGGAGTAGCCGGCTCCCTCAATCCGGTGCGACACTTTCCACCGCCCATTCTCCTTTATTAATATATAGAGCCCGTGGTAAGAGCCTCCCAATAACACATCGTTCCTCGTGTGAAAGGCATGTATGCCCCAAATACCGCGCACACCCTCCAACGGATAAACCGAACCACTGGCATCGATAGCCATCAATGAATTGCCGCCCCCGCAAAAGAGGGTATTATCATGCTCGGCAAGCGACCACACCTGTCCTTCGGTACCGGGAACCCGGGAAACTGTTAAGTCCCTATCGGGAGCCAACTCTCCATCGCTTACGTACAAGCCCTGGTTAGTGCCTAAATACAACTTATTCCGGAAATAGCAGGCTGCGTATCCCGAACCAATGGCCGACTTACGGCTAAACAGGAAGTAAAGGGGTGAGTCCAGGTGAATGCAATCGATACCGTTATCTAACCCCAGCCAAAGGTTGCGGCTGCGGTCGAACGCTAAAGAAAGTACCGTTTTATTCTGCAAACCATTATCAATAGAAACCTTCTCAACCGTATTGTACTGCGTATTAAGCAGCAACACCCCATCCTGTACCGAGCCTAATGCCAGCAAGGAATCTTTCATGGCCGAACAAAACAGCTGATTGGAACTGAGAAAAGAGTCGGCAGCGGTTGTGTAGTAAGTGAGTTCCTTGCCGTCATAGGTGTACAATCCATGCCGGCTGGAAACAATCAGCACCTTACCCTCATAAGGAAGTAAACCCACCACTTTGGAACGGGTAGCCTGCCTGGTGAAAGGAACCGGCAGGAACCTATCGCCGCTAAGTATCGACAACCCTTCATCGGCAGCAATGTAGAATTTATTATAGATAATACCGGAACACATGATTTCACCGTTGTATTTCACCTGTTTCAATATATTCTGTTCAAGGTAAAACACCAAACGGTCCGACTGGAAATACACCCGGTCATCGGTCACATGGATATTCCATATATTACCCACTATACGTTTATCAATGGAATCGGACAGGCAGGTATAATCGAGCCCCCCTAATGGGTTGGGAACAAAATAACCGAACTGTCCCAATCCACCGACATACATACGTCCATCGTTACCCATACGTACTGCCCGTGTCTTGGCATTGTGAATGGTATATGTATTCCACTCCACTCCATCAAATTCGAGTATTCCTTTGTTGTTGGCGAAGTACATCCAACCGTTAGGATGCTGCTCCACCATCCAGTTTTGATTGGCTGCCTTATACTCATGGCGTGTATAATTGGCCACAGAACGCTGCCAATTAGCTTGTACAACATGGGTAAACAGGCAAAAAAGCAAAATCAAATACAGCTTTGTTTTCATGTTATTAGATGTTAAGTGCTCAAAGGTACTATCTTTTTTGAGAAATCCTATACATCAACTGAGAAAATGGGAATCTACACAATTAGCAAATAAACACATTTATTATACTGTTAATTAATTATTTAGAAAAAAGTAGAGAAAGCTTTGATGTAGTAAAGGGGAGTTTCAAATGTAATCGTGACGTAGTATTTTATCACCTGGTCAACCCCTTTATTGTACTTTTGCCCCATCACTTTGTGCAAGTGAGATGAGAGTTAATTAATAAAATCTAATTATTATGAGAAGAAAACTTTTCTTATGGAGAACGCAGCTCCTTGTCTGCTGCTTCTTACTCCTTTCTGACGTAGGGCTATTTGCCCAAACTACCGGCATCCGGGGACAAATTCTCGATGCTACTACACAAGACCCCCTCATTGGCGTGTCTGTATTAGAAAAAGGAACAGGCAATGGTACTGTAACCGACCTGGATGGTAACTTCAACTTGAAAGTTAACCCGGGTTCAACCATTACTTTTTCGTACATCGGTTATACAACCGTAGAGTTGAAAGCCGATAAAGCCAATGGAAAAATCATGCTAAAAGAAGATGCCAAAGCACTACAGGAAGTTGTTGTTGTAGGTTATGGCGTGCAAAAGAAGGTGAACCTGACAGGTGCGGTAGCTTCTGTCGACGGAGCCGCACTGGCTGCCAAACCGGCTACCGATGTTACTTCGGCTTTGCAAGGTGAAATGCCGGGTGTTGCCGTATTGCGTAGCGGTGGTCAGCCGGGTAGCGAAACTTCGGGTATTCGCGTACGTGGTTTTTCATCAACCAACGATTCAAAAGCTTTGGTATTGATTGACGGCGTAGAAGGCGACATGAACCTGGTTAACCCCAACGACATTGCTTCTATCTCGGTGTTGAAAGATGCTGCTGCCAGTGCTATTTACGGTGCACGTGCTGCTGCCGGTGTAGTATTGATTACTACCAAGAGCGGAAGCGAAGGCAAAGCCAAGATTAGCTACAACGGTTATTTTGGTATCAATACTCCGGGTAACATGCCCCAACGTTTGCCGGCATGGGAAGAGCAAGAGTTCATCGACGAATCGCGCCGCCAAGCTAACGGTAACCCTGAGTGGAGCCCCGAACAGGCTTCATGGATTGGTAACCCCAACTTTAACTACCGTCCTAACAATACGAACGGCCGTTGGGATTTCTTCCAGTCAACCAACTGGGTAAACGAAGGAACCAGAGATTACACTACTCAACAAAGCCACTCGGTATCTGTATCGGGCGGTAAGAAGGAGTTTAACTACCTGGTATCTGCCGGTTACTACCAAAAGAACGGTATCTTGAAGTATGGTCCCGACAAAAATGAACGTTACAACATCCGTATGAAGATTAACTCGGAACTGAGCAAAAACTTCGACTTAGGTGTAATGGTTAGCTATCAGGGAAAATTCACCGAAGAGAACCCCTACGGACCCAGAAACATTCTTGGACGCTTGTACCGTGTACGTGGCCGCCAACCGATTATGAATCCGGAAGAGGATATCAACGAGAGCCCCTACAACGGTGACCTTCAGGTAAACGCTATCGACTTGATGAAAAATGGTGGTAGCAACGAAAACCAATACGAAGCGTATGTAGGTAAAGCTGACTTGACCATCAAAGACTTTGTAAAAGGTTTGAAACTTAAGTTAAGCGCTTCACGTCAGGCTGATTATTACAGTTCAATCGTGAAGAAAAGATACTTAGTTTGGTACGACCGTTTGGGAACAGGTGTACGTTTTGACGCCAACAAGCCCAACGAAATGTCGCGTACCAAGAATGGTGCATACCATGATAACTTTGAAGCTATTCTTACCTACGACTTAAGTCTTGGAAAACATAGCATCAGTGCATTAGGTGGTACTACCTATGAAAGATACCGCAAAGACGAGATGGCAGGTACTGTAAAGAATCTGAATTCAAATGACTTCTTCTCGTTTAACTATTATGACAATTCATTGATTACCAATACAGGTGTAAGCGATAAGATTGAAACATGGGCTTTGATGTCTTATTTCGGTCGTCTTAGCTACAACTTCAATGACAGATATTTGTTGGAAGCCAACGTACGTTATGACGGCAGCTCACGTGTAGCCCCCGAATATCGTTGGCAGGCATTCCCCTCATTCTCGGGTGCATGGCGTGTAAACGAAGAAAAATGGTTCCATGTAGACGCTATCAGCAACTTGAAGGCTCGTGCTTCTTGGGGACAGTTAGGTAACGGTGCCGTAATTGGTTTGTATGACTACATCGCATTGATTAACTCGGGCAATAACCAAGGCGAAGCCTATTATTACCAACCACAATTGGCTTCAAAGAGTAAGAAATGGGAAACCATTACTACTTCTAATATAGGTATTGACCTGGGTATGTTCAATAATAAATTGAATATTACAGCAGATTACTATTGGAAAACCAATGACGATATGTTGGCTAGCCTCCAATTGCCAAGCGTAATCGGTATCAACGTACCCAATGCCAACGTAGGTAAACTGAAAGTATGGGGTTGGGAATTTGAAGCCAACTACAAAGACAAAATCGGTAAGGTAAACTATCAAGTTGGTTTCAACATCAGTGACAGCAAGAATGAATTGGTTGAATATGATGGAAAGAATACCATCTCTGCCGGTTCGGTAGACCTCTTGCAGGGTTATCCGATGAATACTATCTGGGGATACAAAACCGATGGTTTCTGGAGCAGCCGTCAGGAATACCTGGACTATAAAGCTGCTAACCCGGGTTACCAATCGTTCAACGATGCCAAGGTATCGGGTGGTGACGTAAAATATGTAGCCCAAGGAAAAGCCGACCATACTATTGGTGCCGGTGGCGGTACTCCGGACAATCCAGGCGACTTGATTTACCTGGGCGACTCTAACGGTCGTTACCTCTACGGTATTACCCTCAACCTGCAATGGAACAACTTCGACTTCTCTATGATGTTCCAAGGAGTTGCTAAACGTAAAGTATTGATTGAAGGCGGTACCATGGCTCCTTTGGCAGCTACTGCCGATATGCCTTGGACTATCCACCGCGACTACTGGACACCGGAAAACCCGAATGCTTACTGGCCCCGTTTGTACAGTGGCGACGCGTTCAACTTCAATCCGTCCGACCGTTGGGTACAAGATGCTTCGTACATCCGTTTGAAGAATGTTCAATTGGGTTACAACGTGCCTGTAAAGAAGTCATTTATGGATAAGTTGAGAATCTATGTATCCGGTCAGGATATCTGGGAACACTCTAACCTGATTAAAGTATTCGACCCGGAAGTGGGTAACAAGCCGAACGCGAATAATACATATCCGTTCTTCCGCACCTGGACATTCGGAGTAAACATCACTCTTTAAACTAAAAAGCCATGAAGAAAAATATAAAATACATATTGATAGGACTGGTGGCACTTGGGTTTACAAGTTGCAACCTCGACCTTATGCCCGAAACAACGCTGACCGACGCCAGCTACTGGAAGACAGAAAAAGACTTGCAGGGTGCTTGTAACAAGCTCTATGCCTTGCTGGCCGGATACGAAGATGAAACTGGAGTCAAAGCAACTGATGATTTGGGAGGTTATAACCACGATACCCGTGCAGACGAATTGGTAAAGACTTCAGCTGACGGTATTTCGGCAGGTAGCCGCACTGTACCTTCAACTGCTAACAACTGGAAGTTACCTTACCGCCGTATCTTTACTGCTAACAACATTCTTGAGAAAGGTGAACAAGTAACGGCTACAGACGATGTAAAAGCACGTTATTATGCTGAAGCTCGTTTCTTCCGTGCATACTATTACTTTGAACTTGTAAAGAAGTATGGTGATGTGCCTTTGATTCTGAAAGCTATCAATGATACCAAGGACCCGGAGTTGAACACTCCGCGTACTCCACGCGAAGAGGTGATTCAACAATGTTATACCGACTTGGAATATGCAGCCAAATGGCTTCCTACCAAAAAAACATTGGATGCAGCCAAATGGGGACACGTAACCCGCTCGGCAGCGTTGGCACTCACTGCCCGCATCGGTTTGTACGAAGGTACCCGTGGCAAATACCACAACCTGAATAACAACTACAAGAATCATTTGCAAAAGAGTATCGCTGCAGCCGAAGCAGTTATGAAAGAAGGACACAGCTTGTATCCCAACTTCCAGAAACTCTTTACTTTTGATGCTGAAGGTTCTACCAACAATGAAAACATCTTCGTGAAAGTATACGGTCCTAATGGAGCGGGTACGGTAACACACGGCAACAGCCGTCAAATGGAGAACTCGGTATCGGTAACCCGTCAAATGGTGGATATGTTCTTGTACACAGACGGACTCCCCCGCGAAAAGTCTCCGTTGAAGATTGCTACCGAAACCAGCTTTGACGACGTTTTCAAAAACCGCGACCCGCGTTTGAACATGACTGTTTACAAATTGGGTGAAGAAGCTTACAAAGGAGCCTATGTACCTTTTGCCAACCAGCACGGTAACGGTTACTCGTTGAAGAAAGGTTTTATCCTTAGCGAATGGTCAACCAACAGCAAGGAAACACTGGATAAAATGATTATCCGTTATGCCGAAGTATTGATTACCTACGCCGAAGCATTGTACGAAAACAACGGTTCTATTACAGATGCCGAATTGGATAAAACAGTAAATGCTTTGCGCGAACGTGCAGGTTTCAAGACTGCTGCCGGTGTCGTAGTTAAGTTGACCAATGCATTTGTAACCGCCAATGGTTTGAATATGCTCGACGAAATCCGTCGCGAACGTACCATAGAATTCATCGATGAAAACATGCGTTATGACGATATCATGCGTTGGAAGATTGCCGAAAAGGTATTACCCACTAACATGGTTGGTGCCAAGTTTGTAGACAGTGAAACCAACAAGGCACGTACGGACATTGCTAACCGTCTGACCGACAAAGATGGTAAACTAAACGGTGTACAGGTATATGACCAGGCAGATATGTACGTTATCGAAATAGCCGGCGACCGCCGTTTCGATGCTACAAGAGATTATCTCTACCCGGTTCCATTGAACGAAATCAGTCTCACCAGTGGTGCTGTAACACAAAACCCCAATTGGTAAACCATAAAAAAGAAACAACATGAAAAAGATATTATTTCTCTTATTGACAGTAATCGGTTTCACCATGACAAGTTGTGGTGGAGACGATTGGACCACCGATCCCGCTTTGGAGCATATTTACTACACCGGCTTTGAAGCATGGTATAATAAATCGGCTAATGATATTACGTATACCGTAAAGAAAGGTGAAACAGTAGCCATCCCCATTCAATTCTGGAGCGAACGTGTACGCTCGTACGATGTAACTACATTCTACTATGTAACAGGTTCGCTGGTTCGCGGAACCGACTATAACATTATAGATGCTAACGGAACGACGTTGACTCCTGATGGAAACGGTGCTTTCTCATTCGTTTGGAAGCAAGCGGTAAAAGGTGTGCAGAATGTATATGTGAAAGCAGGCAACAAAGCCGGTACATTCACGTTGCAAACAGCTGATCCTAATTCGGGTATCACCATTACTAACCAGGATATTTCTACTACCGTTCATAACAAGACCAATGATTATGAGGTAAGAATATTCACGCAGAACTACAAAGTAACAGTGAAAGTTGAATAGGTAGATTGTTCTCGGGAGAGGAGGCAGAACCGGGTATATGCCCGGTTCCTGCCCCCAATTCCATCTTATAATTCCTTACCTCACCTTTCTTCATTATCCTTAATCCCATGAAAACCAAGAATCGCATCCTACAATCCATCCTCCGCCTGTCAATGGCCATCATCTTCGGATGTACCGTATTCACCCTGCAAGCACAGCGCGAAAGCAAGACCATCAACGACGGATGGAAATTCCTGAAAGGGGAAGCTACCACTGCCTCCGACAGTCTGTATAACGATTCCAACTGGGAAACCGTACATATTCCGCATACCTGGAACACCGACGCATACACAGATAAAGATTACTATAAAGGTATCTGCTGGTACCGCAAATCATTTACCCTTCCGCAGGCGTGGAAAGATAAACAACTATTCCTCAAATTCGATGCTGCCAGTAAAACGGCGGTTATCTACCTCAACGGAAAGAAAATAGGCGAACACAAGGGTGGTTATACCGCCTTCTCATTCGATATTACTCCGTATTGCTCGTTTACTTCGCCCAACGTGCTGGCTATTCAAGCCGATAATGCTTCACAGGATGCTCCTCCCATCTCGGGTGATTTCACTTTCTTCGGAGGAATTTACCGGGATGTATGGCTTACCGCTACTCCCAAACAACATTTTCATCTCACCAATGCCGCTTCAGACGGTGTGTTTATCAGCACCCCGCAAGTTTCGGAGCAATCGGGTTCTCTGCTTATCCGCGGAGAAATCAAGAACGATGCTGCTACCAAGGCTCAGGTAGAGATTGAACACACCATTTATGCACCCGATGGCACCTGGGTGCAGACACAAAACCGTGCCGTTACCCTGAAAGCGGGTGAGCTGTACAGTTTTACCCATACGCCTACCCCCATCCGGGAACCGCAACTGTGGTCGCCCGAAACCCCCAGGCTCTACCGCGTGGAAACTATCCTGCGCAACAAACAGAACAAGCAAATTCTCGACCAACTCACACAATATACCGGTTTCCGCTGGTACCGTTTCGATGGAAACGAGGGATTCTTCCTCAACGGAAAGCCGTACAAGCTGCGCGGTATCTGCCGTCATCAGGACCAGAAACCGATTGGTGTAGCGCTCACCGACGAGATGCACCGCCGCGACATGCTGCTAATGAAAGAGATGGGAGCCAACTTCATCCGCATCTCCCACTATCCGCAAGATGATGCCATCCTGGAACAATGCGACAAACTGGGCATGCTTGCCTGGGAGGAGATTCCTGTCATCGACATTGTACCCGACTCGGAAGCGTATGCCGCTACCTGCGAACAAAACCTGCGCGAAATGATTCGCCAGCATTACAACCATCCCTCCGTCATTACCTGGGGATACATGAATGAAATTCTGCTGGTTACATTACGCCGCTACAAAGAAAGGACCCAACTAAAGCCCGTCATAGAACGTACCATAGCATTGGCCAATCGCCTGGAAAAAGCCTTGAAAGAGGAAGACTCCTACCGTGTTAGCACCATGGCATTTCACGGAAGCAATGCTTACAATGAATTGGGATTGGGAACCATTACCGATGTGGTAGGATGGAATTTATACTCCGGTTGGTATGGAGGCGAATTGGACGGTTTCAACCGCTTTGTGGAGGAACAGCACCGCAATTTCCCTACCCACCCCATGATTATCAGCGAGTATGGCGCCGGCTCAGACAAGCGTTTGCATAGTATGAACCCGCGTAGCTTCGATTTCAGTATTGAATACCAACAGAAATATCTGGAGCATTATGTCCGCACCATCGAAGATACGCCTTATATTTGCGGAGGTACGCATTGGAATTTCATTGACTTCGCATCGGCTTTGCGCGACGAATCCATGCCCCGTATCAATAACAAAGGACTGGTGTATTCTAACCGTACACCGAAAGATGTATATCATTACTTCAAGGCGGTATTCCGTAAGGATGCCCCGGTATTGTACATTGCTTCCCGCGACTGGCAACTTCGCTCGGGTATTCAGGAACCGGGGCAGCCGGTAGTACAGCCGGTAAAGGTATATACCAACCTGCCCGAAGTGGAACTGTTTGTCAACGGAAAGTCATTAGGTAAGAAGCAAAGCATTAACTGCACCATTGTATTCGATGTTCCGTTTCAAAGCGGCGATTACTTTGTTCGAGCTGTGAGTCACGCAAATGGAAAGCAGGTAGAAGACGGCATGAATATCCGGTTTAACGCCATTCCATCGGTAATTACCGGCGAAAACATTGAAGGACTTGAACTGGCTGTCAATGTAGGGAGCAACTGTTCTTATACCAGCGACGAGAGTCAGCTTACCTGGCTGCCCGACCGTACCTACACTCCGGGCGGATGGGGTTACTTAGCTAACGAACAGAGCAAAAAAGACGGCACACAGACCGAGATAAAGCATACCACTGACGAACCGTTGTTCCAAACCTTGCAAAGCAACCTGGAAGGATATCGTTTTGATGTTCCGCAGGGTGAATACGAAGTGGAACTTCTCTTTGCCGATATCTTCCGCGAAACAGAAAAGATAGCTTACCAACTCGGGCGCGATGATGTAGGAAGTAGTTCAGGCAATACATTTGCCATCCGTATCAACGATAAGTTGGTAGAAGAAGCCTTCTCTCCTGCCAATGAAACAGGCTATTTTGAACCGGTAAAGAAGCGTTACCTGGTACAAGCCGGCACCGAAGGCATTACCATTCGCTTTGAAACCATTCACGGGAAGAGCTTCCTGAACGGTATTAAAGTCAGACGAATTTATTAAAAACCCATATCACACTACCATGAAAAAGAAAACCTCTCTGTTCCTTGTGCTTCTCCTTACTGTAACGGGAGCTTACGCACAATCCATTTGGGATACCTCCCATTTGCAGCAAGTAAAGCAATCGCTTACACAGCCGGCATACGCAATTGCCTATGAAGAGTTAATGAAGAATGCCGAGCAGGCGCTTACTCAAGAGCCGCTTTCGGTCATGATGAAAGAGAAAACGCCTGCCAGTGGTAATAAGCACGACTATATGAGTCAAGCACGTTATTACTGGCCCGACCCCACCAAGCCCGACGGCAAACCGTACATTACCCGCGACGGTGTATCGAACCCGGAACTGGAGAAGTTAGACCGTGTACGCCTGAGCCGCATGGCAGGTGCCGTAACCGACCTGGCACTTGCCTGGTACTTCAACGGTGACGAGAAATATGCTAAGAAAGCAACGGAGTTGATTCGTGTCTGGTTCTTTAACAAGGACACACGGATGAATCCCAACTTGAACTACGCGCAAACCGTTCCGGGATTGTTTAACGACCAGGGCCGTTGTTACGGGGTAATTGATACCTACTCGTTTATCGACATGCTCGAAGCTGTACAGTTGTTGGAGCAATCCAAGAGCTTTACTGCCAAAGATACCAAAGAGTTGAAAGCCTGGTTTGGCAAGTTAGTAAACTGGATTCTCACTAGCGAGCAAGGCCAGGAAGAGGGTCGCCAAAAGAACAACCACGCCGTGGCTCACGACGTGCAGGTGGTATCGTTCTCACTCTATGCCGGCAACAAGAAAGAGGCCGAACGGGTGATACGTGAATTCCCTGCCAAGCGCCTCTTTACGCAGATTGAACCGGACGGCAGCCAACCACAGGAACTGCGCCGTACCCTGGGCTTTGGATACTCCGAATACAACGTGCAACACATGATTGACATCTTTGTAATGGGTCGCAAACTGGGTATCGAGATTGATAACGTAACTTCGCCCGACGGACGTAACTTCTACAAAGCCGTGGACTTCCTCACTCCGTATGTGGGTAAGGATGTAAGCGCCTGGCCGTACCAACAAATCGGCGAATGGGATTACAAGCAGCAAGAGTTTTGCAAGGATTTGTACCGTGCGTATCAACTGAACCCCAAACGTACCGATTACCTGCACTTGTACCGCAACAACCGTAAGGTAAACTTTGCCGACCGCTTCCAACTGCTCTTTGTACAAGCCGATGAAATAGAGAATGCCTACGCTTTTGCTACCGGACAATTGAAGTTTGCCATGAAGTGCACCGAAGCAGCCAAAGCAAAAACCACCAACAAGAAGTTGGTAAGCCCCCGTACCGTCGAGAAAGACGGCAGCTTGCGCTTGGTACAACCGCGCGACTGGTGTTCGGGGTTCTTTCCCGGTTCATTGTGGCAGATGTATGCCTTTAACCATTCCGATTACTGGCGGCAGCAAGCCATCACTTACACCTGGCCCATCGAAGAAATCAAGTGGCACGGCGGTTCGCACGACCTGGGTTTCATGATGTTCAACTCCTTTGGTAAAGCTTACACCCTCACCGGCGAACGCTCGTACAAAGATGTAACCTTGCAGGCTGCCCGCACACTGATTACCCGTTACAACGATAAGGTGGGATGCATCCGTTCATGGGACCATCACAAAGACCGTTGGGACTTCCCGGTGATTATCGACAACATGATTAACCTCGAACTCCTGTTTTGGGCTACGCAGCAAACCGGTGATTCTATCTTCTGGAACATTGCCGTGAACCATGCCAATACAACGATAAAGAACCATTTCCGTGCCGATAACTCTTCGTTCCACGTGGTAGATTACAACCCCACCACCGGTGAAGTGCGTGGCAAATGCACCCACCAGGGTATTGCCGACGACTCGTTCTGGAGCCGCGGACAAGGCTGGGGCCTCTACGGTTATACCATGTGCTACCGCTTTACCAAAGATCCGGCTTACCTGAAACAAGCCGAGAAGATTGCTGCATTCTTCTTTGGTTTGAAGGACATGCCCGAAGATCTCATTCCCTATTGGGACATGAAAGACCCCAACATACCCAACAGCCCGCGCGATGCTTCGGCAGCCGCTGTCATGGCTTCGGGCTTGTATGAACTGAGCACGTATGTACCCGGGAAGAGTGCTTACTACAAAGGTCTTGCCAATAAGATTGTAAGCAACCTGCACAACCACTACCAGGCAGAGCTGGGTACCATGCAGGGATTCCTGTTATTGCACTCCACCGGTAATTACCCGGCTAACGACGAAATTGATGCTCCCATCTGCTATGCCGACTATTATTACCTGGAAGCACTGGCACGTAAATCACAACTGGAACAATAATGAAACGATACTCTCTTTTTTTCATCCTGATGGCCTGCTGCTTCTATACAATGGAACTGCAGGCCATTGTACCCTCCTCGCAAAAAATTCGCTTGAATGAGGGTTGGGAATTCATTCGTCAGGACCTGGCGGATGTGTGGGAAGTGGTTCGTCCGGCACGCGCCGGACAACCGGAAATAGTACCTTTGTGGAGCCCGGTAACCTTACCGCACTGCTTCAATGCCGAGGATGCTGTAGACCCCGATGTAAACTACTACCAAGGCGCAGGTTGGTACAAAACCAGCCTTTCCATCGATAACCCGTATACCAACGGACGGGTATTGCTCGACTTTGAGGGAGCAGGACAGAAGACCGAGGTGTATGTGTACACCACCCGTGTAGGTAGCCATGTAGGCGGATACGACGGTTGGAAGGTAGATATTACCGATGCGGTAGCCGCTTTTGCCAGGACAGAAACTTGTCAGAAACAGTTTGGCGGTAAGATTCCCGTATCGGTACGCTGCGACAATAGCCGCGACCGCGAGATGATACCTTCGGATATGTCGGACTTCAACCTGTACGGCGGACTATACCGGTACGTGACCCTTGTGTATGTACCTTCGGTATCGTTTGAACAGATTCACATCGATGCCCGTTGCGATGAAATGGGCAAAAATGGCACATTTACCATACGTACTTCGTTGTATCAACCTGCCAAAGAAGCAGTGAACGCTTCGCTGACACTGACGGTGAAAGCTCCTGATGGCAAACAAATCTATACCCAACGCTTCGATAACCTGACAGAACAGGTGTCTACGCCCGAGATTGCAGTGAAGAAACCTGTGCTGTGGCACGTAGACAAGCCTCAACTCTATACCTGCCAACTTACACTGGAAGTAGACGGTCAGCAATTGCAAGCCGAAGAACGTTTCGGGTTCCGTCACTTCGTGTTCCGCGAAAAAGGGCCTTTCTTCCTCAACGGGCAACGGTTGTTGCTGCGGGGTACGCATCGTCACGAAGACCATGCCGGTGTAGCAGCCGCACTTACCGAAGAAATAATGGTGCAGGAGATGCAACAAATCAAAGCCATGGGTGTAAACTTTATCCGCCTGGGACATTACCAGCAATCGGACATCGTCCTGCGTTTGTGCGATGAATTGGGCATTTTGGTATGGGAAGAGATTCCCTGGTGCCGCGGTGGATTGGGAGGCGATACCTACAAAGAGCAGGCACGCCGCATGCTTACCAACATGATTGGTCAGCACTACAACCACCCCTCGGTAATCTTGTGGGGAATGGGCAACGAGAACGACTGGGCGGGCGACTTTGCGACGTTTGATAAAGAAGCCATCCGTGCCTTTATGAAAGAGTTGCACGACCTGTCGCACCAACTTGACCCGCAACGACTCACTGCCATCCGCCGTTGCGAGTTTTGCAAAGATATTATCGATGTGTACTCACCCAGTATCTGGGCAGGCTGGTACAGTCGCGCCTATAAAGACTATATGGAGATGGAAACTGCCGGAATGCAAGGCACTACCCGCTTCCTACATGCCGAGTGGGGAGGCGACAGCCATGCCCGCCGCCACATGGAAGGCGACTTTGAGGGCGTAAGCAATGCCGCCAAAACCGGTGATTGGTCGGAATCGTACATCATCCGGCTGTTCGACTGGCATTTGAAGGAGCAGGAAAATATGCCGTGGCTCACCGGAGCTGCTTTCTGGACATTCAAAGATTTCTCTACCCCGCTGCGACCGGAGAATCCCGTGCCGTATGTCAATCAAAAAGGAGTGATAGAGCGTGACGGTACCCCGAAGGAAAGCTATTACGTATTCCAATCGTACTGGAGCAAAGAACCGATGCTGCACATTTACGGTCACACATGGCCTACCCGCTGGGGCAAGCCGGGCGAGAAAAAAGAAGTGCTGGTGTACTCCAACTGCCCCGAAGTAGAACTCTTCGTGAACGGCATATCGCAAGGAAAGAAGCGACGCAACAGTCAGGACTTCCCGGCTGCGGGGCTGCGTTGGGAAGTGCCCTATAACGAAGGTGCTAATAACCTGCGTGCCGTTGCTGCGACCAAAAACGGTTCTTTTACCGATGAAATCAAGCAAAATTACCAAACAGCCGTTTGGGGAACACCGGCACAGATACGCCTCACTGCCACGCCCCTTACCGGAAATGAAGTGATGGTACAAGCCGAATTACTTGATGCCGCCGGTATTCCTTGCCTGGATTCGCAAGACTATATTGAGTTTGAAGCTATCGGTGCCGGACGGTTAGTACAGAATCAAGGCACTTCTACCGGAGCACGGAAATTACAAGCCTACAACGGACGTGCCTGCATCCGGGTGGCCCAATTGGACGAAAGTAAAGGAATTTCAGACACCAGTACATATATTTTGGCAAAATCGGCATCGTTGACATCCAATTTATTAACTATATTTGCCGACAAATAAATCATCTAATTCTAATAACAGTATGGCAAACTTATTTTGCATTAAAGACAAAGTGGTTGTAATTACCGGCGGAACCGGTGTATTGGGGAAAGCTATTGCCGTGCACCTTGCCGAAGAAGGAGCCAAAGTAGTAATCATGGGCCGTAAAGCCGAAGTGGGCAACGAGATTGTAAACGAAATCAAAGCCAAAGGTGGCGAAGCGATGTTCTTAGTAACCGACGTGCTCAATGCTGCCGTACTGGAACAGAACCTGGCCGATATATTGAAAGCTTACGGGCGGGTAGACGCCCTGCTCAACGCTGCCGGAGGTAATATGCCGGGAGCTACCATCCCGCCTACCTCTACGTTCTTCGACTTGAAAGTAGAAGAATTTCAAAAGGTATTGGAGCTGAACCTCACAGGAACCGTATTGCCTACGCAAATCTTCCTCAAACCGATGGTGGAGCAGAAGAAGGGCTGTATTATCAACTTCTCGTCGATGGCTTCTTTCCGTCCCATGACACGCGTAGCGGGTTATGCTGCCGCCAAAGCAGGAATTTCTAACTTCACCGCTTTCATGGCTACCGAGGTGGCAACTAAGTTTGGCGAAGGTATCCGCGTAAATGCCATTGCTCCGGGCTTCTTCCTCACGGAACAGAACCGTGCATTGCTCACTAATCCCGACGGAACATACACCGACCGCGGACAGGCTGTTATCCGTCAAACTCCGTTTGGACGTATGGGACGCGCCGAAGAGCTGTGCGGTACCATCCAGTACCTCATGAGCGAAGCCGCCAGCTTCGTAACCGGTACCGTAGCGGTAGTAGACGGTGGATTCAATGTTTTTGCCATGTAATTCATTCTAATCTAACAAAGAATATGTATTTGTGCGAACAAACCTGGCGCTGGTACGGACCCAATGATCCGGTCAGCCTGTGGGATGTAAAGCAAGCCGGAGCTACCGGCGTGGTTACAGCCCTGCACCACATCCCCAACGGCCAACCCTGGACGGTGGAGGAAATCATGAAACGTAAGGAATTGGTTGAGTCGGTAGGCCTCCGCTGGTCGGTAGTCGAAAGCGTGCCTGTACATGAGCATATCAAGACACAAACGGGCGACTTCCAACTCTATATCGAGAACTACAAAGAGAGCCTGCGTAACCTGGGTAAGTGTGGCATCAACATCGTTACCTATAACTTTATGCCGGTGCTCGACTGGACACGTACCGACCTGGCTTACGAATTGCCCGACGGTTCACGTGCCCTGCGCTTTGAGCGTGCCGCTTTCGTGGCGTTCGACCTTTTCCTCTTGAAACGCCCCGGTGCCGAAGCCGATTACTCTCCCGAAGAGCAAGCCAAAGCGAAAGCCCGCCTGGAACAGATGAGCGAGGCCGACAAGCAACTGCTTATCCGTAACATGATTGCCGGACTGCCCGGCTCGGAAGAGAGCTTCACGCTGGAACAGTTCCAACGCGAACTGGACCGCTATGCCGATATCACCCCCGAACGCTTGCGCGCCAACCTGGTGTACTTCCTGCAACAGATTACTCCGGTAGCCGACGAGGCAGGTATCAAACTGGTGATTCACCCGGACGACCCTCCCTGCTCCATCCTCGGATTACCGCGTATCCTAAGCACTGCCGACGATTTCCAGGCACTGTTAGATGCTGTGCCCAATGAATCGAACGGCCTCTGCCTTTGCACCGGTTCGTTTGGCGTAAGCAGTGCCAACGACCTGGAAGGCATGATGCACCGCTTTGGCGACCGCGTGAACTTTGTGCACCTGCGCAGCACGCAACGTGATGCCGAAGGCAACTTCTACGAAGCCAACCACCTGGAAGGTGATGTAGACATGTATCACGTGATGAAAGCTTTCCTCGAATTACAGCAACGCCGCGGCGTATCTATCCCGATGCGTCCCGACCATGGGCATCAAATGGTTGACGACCTGAAGAAGAAAACCAACCCCGGTTACTCCTGCATCGGTCGCCTGCGCGGACTGGCAGAGCTTCGCGGACTGGAAATGGGTATTGCCAAGTCAATGACCGAATAAGTGAAATAAAAAAGAATCCAAAAAGGATTCTTTTTTTATGCTATTTTCTATCTTGATAGCCCTGACAAATCAAAACAGACAGTTTCATGCCTTGCAACTTTTAGTTTCATCCTTTGGAACTGTTTGTTCCACCGCCCGAAACTCCTTGTTCCATGCCTTGAAACTAAAAGTTTACTTGCTGAAACTGCTGGTTTTGCTCTTGAAACCGGCAGTTTTGCCTTTGAAACCAGCGGTTTAGCCCATAAACCGTTCGTTTCATCTGCTGAAACTAACTTAGTATAGCTTGCTACTTAATGGCGAATCACCCCGAAAATGGCGAATGAATGGCGAATCAAAAAGGGATTCGCCATCGATTATTTAATTCATTCACAGCATGATAAGTGCAAAAAGATGGCGAATGGCGAATCAAATCTCATTTTTATCTCATGGAGGATGTTTTGATGTATACACCCGATTCTCAAACCATGAAAATTATAACATCTTTGATTGGCTGCAAAAGGTAAAATAATTACTTTTGCTCCATATGAGTACTTTTGCCCCTTTTGCACGCCCGTTATATGTGATGCTGAAGCCAGTAGGCTCGGTATGTAACCTATCGTGCACCTATTGCTACTATTTAGAGAAGAACAACCTGCTGAATAACGGCAACCCCGCCGCTAAAACTGTGATGAGTGACGAGCTGTTGGAACGCTTCATCGACCAATACATCAACTCCCAAACGCAGCCGCAGATACTCTTTACCTGGCACGGAGGCGAAACATTGATGCGCCCCCTCTCCTTCTACAAACGAGCCATGGAACTGCAA
>JAVBVL010000028.1:0-10361 GCA_031554285.1 Bacteroides sp. | reverse complement strand
ACTATCGGTATGATAGAAAACCCTGAAACCGGAGCGTTAGAAAATTTCGATTTCAACCACCTGATGAAGCATGTTCCGGAACTGAAAAAATTCAACTACCACATCTCCTCGTACCAGTTTGACCCTCCCATCGACTCGTCGGACATGGAACCCATGTACTGGGCACAACTGGTCAAGATTATTAACTATAACTACGATAACTTCGACGGGTTTGTTATCCTGCATGGAACCGATACGATGGCATATACCGCCTCGGCACTCAGCTTTATGCTCGAGAACCTGAGTAAACCCGTTATCCTTACCGGCTCGCAACTACCCATCGGCATGCTGCGTACCGACGGGAAAGAAAACCTGATTACCGCTATCGAGATAGCTGCCGCAAAGAACCCCGACGGTACGGCGTTGGTACCCGAGGTGTGCATCTTCTTTGAGAACGACCTGATGCGCGGCAACCGCACCACCAAGATAAATGCCGAAAACTTCAATGCTTTTCGCTCCTTTAATTATCCCATCCTGGCACGTGCCGGCATACATATCCGCTACGAGCCGCACTTGTTGCGTAAAGCAGACCCTACCCTGCCGCTCAAACCGCATTATCTGTTTGATACCAACGTGGTGATACTCACCCTCTTTCCCGGTATACAGGAACAACTGGTTACCTCGCTGTTGCACGTTGACGGACTCAAAGCGGTGGTGCTGAAAACCTTCGGTTCGGGCAATGCGCCGCAAAAGCCCTGGTTTATCAACCAGCTCAAAGAAGCTACCGAGCGCGGCATTGTGATTGTAAATATTACTCAATGCTCGTCCGGAGCCGTAGAGATGGAACGGTATGAAACCGGTATCCAGTTGTTGCAGGCGGGTGTAATCAGCGGGTACGACAGTACACCCGAGTGTGCCGTAACCAAGCTCATGTTCCTGTTGGGGCACGGACTAACCAACCGGGAGATACGCCACAAGATGAATTCCTGTTTGGCGGGCGAAATCACTAAAAGCATTTAGCGCACCGGAAAAAACATCCATTTTTTTTAATAAAATTGTAATTTTGACTTCTTTAAATTCTATTATAAAGAATATATGTATATATTTGCAACATAGAGAATAGAGTTTTCTACCGTAGTTAATCAAAATTATATAAGCTCATAAAATTAGTATGAAGAAAATATTACTCATTGACGACAAAGCGTCTATCGGAAAAGTTGTATCCATTTATTTGGGCAAGGATTACGATTTTACTTATTTCGAAAATCCCATTAAAGCTATTGAATGGCTACAAGAAGGCAATATCCCCGATTTGATTATCTCGGATATCCGTATGCCTGAGATGATGGGTGATGAGTTTTTGCTTTACATGAAGCGTAACGAATTGTTCAAGAGCATCCCCATCGTGATGCTTTCAAGCGAAGAAAGTACTACCGAGCGCATTCGTTTGTTGGAAGAAGGAGCCGAAGATTACATCCTGAAACCATTTAACCCGTTAGAGCTTAAAGTGCGTATTAAGAAAATCATCGGTTAACTATGCAGTACACTATCTACATAGGTAGGCACGAAAAAACAATCAATTACCTTTCTAATTTAACGAGAGGAGCTTTTTATGTGTCATCCTCATGCATGAAGGCTACTAACATACTTGATAAGATTAAAGAGAGATATGCCACTGTGGTATTCTTTGAACAAGTTGATTTTGCGAAAGATATTCAGGATATCAAGTATCTGAAGAAGAAATATACAGGTTTGTATATGGTGTTGGTTACCGAAGGATTGAGTCGGGAAGAGAGTTTGGAATATCTGAAAGCAGGTATTAACAATACGGTATCTTTTGATGCGGCACCGGATACTATCGAAGGTATATTGACATACCTCGACCGTCGCAACCAGCAACGCATCAAAGATATCCGCGAGAAAGGGGCCAATATACAGACGTTCACGCTGCCTTTGTGGAAACGGTGTTTCGATATCCTGTTCTCGGGCATGGCTATTATCTTTCTGTCGCCGCTACTCATTATTACTGCCCTGGCCATCCGTTTGGAAAGTAAGGGAGCGGTAGTGTATAAATCCAAACGCGTAGGTAGTAACTACGAGATATTCGACTTCCTGAAATTCCGCTCCATGTATGTGGATGCCGACAAGCACCTGAAAGAGTTTAACGACCTCAATCAGTATCATGAGGAAGAAGATTTTATCATCCCTGAAGGAGATGTTGGTATGGTGGGCGACGATAATGCCGACGACATTGTGCTTATTTCCGACGATTTCGTGATTCCGGAACATGAGTACATCAACCAAAAGTCCATCGAACAAAAGAATGCATTCGTAAAACTGGAAAACGACCCGCGTATTACCAAAGTAGGTCATATCATCCGTAAGTACAGTATTGACGAACTCCCCCAACTGTTTAATATCCTCAAAGGAGATATGTCTATAGTGGGTAACCGTCCGTTACCGTTGTACGAAGCCGAACTGCTCACAAGCGACGATTACATTGACCGCTTCCTGGCTCCTGCCGGACTCACCGGCCTGTGGCAGGTAGAAAAACGCGGCGACTCGGGACGCATGTCTGCCGATGAACGCAAAATGCTGGATATTAAATATGCCAAGACATTCTCGTTCTGGTTAGACGTGAAGATTATCTTCCGTACCCTTACGGCTTTTATACAGAAAGAAAACGTATAAAATAACACTCACCTATGGCAGATACCCTTCTTCATATTGCCGATGAAGTGCTGTTTCTTTACCTGAGTATATCGGGTATTATCTTATTTATTCTGGCCATGGCTGCTGCATTCAGGCGCTCGGGAAAATATCCGGAAGCTCCGTGGCAATATCGCTATGTGGTATTGGTACCGCAGGAAGCTCCCGAACTCTCTTTTAACTATCCACCATCGTTGATGCAGGTAATGCGGGTAGATTCATGGGAAACAATGGCTGCCCGTATACATGAACTGGATGCCTCGCAGTACGATGGTGTTATTGTGTTGAGTGAAGTAGAGCGGATATCGCCCGACTTTATGCAGCGGATAAATAATGCGTTTCATGTGGGCGCCAAATCCATCCAGTTACATCATGGCATAGAACCCCGTAACTCACTGAGCAAAAGGTTGGCTGCCATTCACGAAGAAATTAGTCAATTCCTGTTCAGGCAAGGAGCTACCGGTATGGGGTGTTCATCGGCTTTGGATGGTTGCGATATGGTATTGAACCTGAAGTGGGCGCAAAGCAACTGGAAAAAGACCAACAGCAACCTGGAACTGCGGTTACTCAAACAAATGCAGTTTATTGAATACCTGGATTATGTGTCGGTATACAGTGCCTCACCACGTGTTTCCCGGTATTGCTTACCCCGGCTGAAAGCCATTAGCAGGTTACCCGCTAAAGTAGTAGATGGCGCCTGGAGTTATGTGGGCAAAATTATACAGCAGTTTGTTCCTGCCTGGTACATACTTATAGGAGTTTCGCTGTGCTTGGCGGTATTCTTTACCTTCTACAACGGCGAAGCATCCGTAAAGTGGTGGTTAATGGTATTGTTCCTGACATTTACCTGCTGCCTGGCCATCCCCGATTGTCTGGTGGAGAAGAGTAAGAAATCAAAGAAAAAGAATCATGGAAAATAATTCCCTGAAAGACAGGATTAAGCAACATCCGGGATTGAAGCAGGCGGTACACCGTTTTATTATGCATCCGGTAAAAACGCGTCCTAATTGGTGGATTCGTATGTTTTCCTTTGTCTACCTCAAACGGGGCAAGGGTTCGGTAATTTACCGCAGTGTGCGTCAGGATTTGCCTCCATTCAATAAATTCTCATTAGGAAAGTATTCTGTTGTCGAAGATTTTTCGTGCCTCAATAATGCCGTCGGCGATTTGCATATTGGCGAATACACCCGTGTAGGATTGGGTAATACCATTATTGGTCCGGCACGCATTGGTAATCATGTAAACCTGGCGCAGAATGTAACGGTAACCGGATTGAATCACAACTTTGAAGATGTTACCTGCCGTATCGACCAGCAGGGAGTCAATGTAAAACCTGTAGTGGTAGAAGACGATGTGTGGATTGGCGCCAATGCTGTAATACTGCAAGGCGTTACCGTAGGAAAACACAGTGTGGTGGCTGCCGGTAGTGTGGTAAGTAAGGATGTCCCCCCCTACTCTGTGTGTGCAGGTGCTCCGGCGCGCATCATTAAACAATACGATTTTGACCGCAAAGAGTGGGTGAAAGTGGCCCGCGAAGCGAAAGAATAACCATTAATAGGGATGAACTCCCGGTAAAATACCACATTTGTGGGATTGTGGCTATGTGCAGGATGCCGTATCTTTGCACTATCAGAATTGAATTAATTAGTCATAATTTTATTACGTAGCCACATTTAAGTGATAAATGCAACAATGCCCCGCCGAAGTGATTTCGTTGGGGCATTGTCGTTTTATGATGAAAAATCTGTAGGTAATTGTTACTCGCTATACATGCGGGCGCGCAATTCCTTGATATGATCGGAAGAGATGTATTCATCGTACTCCATCATCTTATCGATAATTCCGTTCGGAGTGAGTTCAATGATGCGGGTAGCCACGGTTTGAATAAACTCATGGTCGTGCGACGAGAACAGGATATTACCCTTGTACGTTTTCAGGTTATTGTTGAATGCCTGGATTGATTCCAAATCGAGGTGATTGGTAGGCGTATCCAGAATCAGACAGTTGGCATTGCGTAATTGCATGCGGGCAATCATACAACGCATCTTCTCACCTCCCGAAAGTACGCTGGCTTTCTTCAATACCTCTTCACCGGAAAACAACATGCGTCCCAGGAAGCTCTTCATATATACTTCGTTACCTTCACCGAATTGGCTCAACCAGTCTACCAGGTTCAAATCGGTTTCAAAGAACTGGGTATTATCCAGCGGCAGGTAAGCGGTGGTGATGGTTACACCCCAGTTGAATGTACCGGCATCTGCCTTGGTGTTACCGTTGATAATTTCGAAGAAAGAAGTCATGGCACGCGGGTCGCGTGAAAGGAATACTACTTTGTCGCCTTTTTCAACGTTGAAATTCACGTCGTTAAACAGCACTTGTCCGTCTTCTGTTTTCTTGCTCAGGCCGGATACTTCCAGGATTTGGTTACCCGGTTCGCGCTCGGGAGTAAAAATAATACCCGGATACTTACGTGAAGAGGGTTTGATATCTTCCACGTTGAGTTTCTCCAACATCTTCTTACGGCTGGTAGCCTGCTTGCTCTTGGATACGTTGGCACTGAAGCGACGGATGAACTCTTCCAGTTCTTTCTTCTTCTCCTCAGCCTTTGCCTTTTGGTTTTGTTGCTGACGCAATGCCAACTGGCTCGATTCGTACCAGAAGCTATAGTTACCGGCAAACATATTAATCTTGCCGTAGTCAATATCGACAGTATGTGTACATACCGAGTCAAGGAAGTGACGGTCATGGCTTACCACCAATACAGTATGTTCAAAGTTGGCTAAATATTCTTCCAGCCAGGTAACGGTTTCCATGTCGAGGTCATTGGTGGGCTCATCCAGCAACAAGTTATCGGGGTTGCCGTAGAGTGCTTGCGCCAACATCACGCGTACCTTTTCCTTACCGCTCAAGTCGCCCATCAATATATAATGCTTGTCTTCTTTTACGCCCAATCCGCTCAACAAAGAAGCGGCATCGCTTTCGGCATTCCATCCGTCCAACTCGGCAAACTTCTCTTCCAGTTCAGAAACCAGAAGTCCGTCCTCATCGGTAAATTCTTCTTTGGCATACAATACTTCGCGTTGCTTCATGATGTCCCATAATACGGAGTGTCCCATCATTACGGTATCAAGTACGGTGTAAGCATCCCACTTAAAGTGGTCCTGGCTTAACACCGACAAACGTTCGCCCGGTCCTAATGCAATAGAGCCCGTTGTAGGATCTAAATCGCCATAAATTGTACGAAGAAAAGTAGACTTACCTGCTCCGTTGGCACCAATAATACCGTAGCAGTTTCCACTCGTGAATTTCAGATTCACGTCATTAAACAAAACTCTTTTACCAAATTGAACCGAAACGTTCGAAACTGTAATCATCTTTTATAACTCTTTTTTTTGTAATCGGCTGCAAAGGTAGGCATTTTCGGCGAATAACAAACTATATATAATGTGTCAATCTGACAGAAATGTATTACCTTTGCAGCGTTTTTTGGCACAAATAAAAGACTGGCAAAGTTTTTGTTAGGCGTGTGTTAGTAAATAATACGTATAAGAATATGAGTTCAAACGAAAAAATATCCAACGAAGAGGATTTGAGAGAAGACATCTCTCAGGAAGGCGCAGGTAACGAGCAGGAAGAAACTACTCCGCTGACCCGCGAAGAGGAATTGGAAAAGCAATTGGAAGCAGCCAATACAGAGGTAGAAGAGCAGAAGGACAAGTATCTCCGCCTGTTTGCAGAATTTGATAACTACCGCAAACGCACCATGAAGGAAAAGACGGAACTGATTCTGAACGGAGGTGAGAAGAGCTATACCAGCATTCTGCCGGTACTCGACGACTTTGAACGTGCCCTTAAAAATATGGAAACGGCAACAGATGTAGCAGCCATCAAAGAAGGCATGGAACTGATT
Organism: Bacteroides sp.; assembly: GCA_031554285.1. Lineage (GTDB taxonomy): Bacteria > Bacteroidota > Bacteroidia > Bacteroidales > Bacteroidaceae > Bacteroides. Next base: position 3,763 of record JAVBVL010000028.1, on the reverse strand, counting down.
TATACCAAGTTTCTCTCTACCCTCGCCCAAAACGGCGTGAAGATGATTGAAACCAAAGAGAAGCCGCTGGATACCGATTTTCACGAAGCCATTGCTGTGATTCCGGCTCCTACCGAAGCATTGAAAGGAATTATCCTGGACTGTGTACAGAACGGCTATACATTGAATGATAAAGTACTACGCCATGCAAAAGTCGTAGTAGGAGAATAACATATGGAAAAAAGAGATTACTACGAAGTGCTGGATGTCGGCAAAGACGCATCGGCCGATGAAATCAAAAAAGCGTACCGCAAGAAAGCCATCGAGTTTCACCCTGACAAGAATCCCGGCGACAAAACAGCCGAGGACAAGTTCAAGGAAGCTGCCGAGGCTTACGATGTACTGAGCAATCCGGACAAAAAGGCTCGTTACGACCAGTTTGGACATGCAGGCATGAGTGGTGCTGCCGGTAATGGCGGACCGTTTGGCGGTTTTGGTGGTGAAGGTATGTCTATGGACGACATCTTCTCCATGTTTGGCGATATCTTTGGTGGCAGAGGCGGCGGTTTCAGCGGATTTGGCGGCTTTGGTGGTGGCGGTGGCCAACAACAACGTCGGTTCCGCGGTTCCGACCTCCGCGTGAAGGTAAAACTGACTCTCCAGGAAATTTCTACCGGCGTGGAAAAGAAATTCAAGCTGAAGAAATACGTTCCTTGTGATCATTGCCATGGTTCGGGTGCCGAAGGTGACGGAGGTGCAGAAACCTGTCAGACCTGTAAAGGAAGCGGTTCGGTAGTGCGTAACCAGCAAACCATTCTCGGAACCATGCAAACCCGTGTAACCTGTCCTACCTGTAACGGCGAAGGAAAGATTATCAAGAATAAGTGTAAGGTGTGCAGTGGCGAAGGTATTACGTATGGCGAAGAAGTGGTAAGCGTAAACATCCCCAAGGGTGTTGCTGAAGGTATGCAACTTTCTATGAGCGGAAAAGGTAATGCCGGTAAGCATAACGGCGTGCCGGGCGATTTGTTGATTCTGGTAGAGGAAGAACCGCATCCCGAATTGATTCGTGACGACAACGACTTGATATATAACCTGCTGCTTAGTATTCCGACTGCTGCGTTGGGTGGAGCCATTGAAATCCCAACTATCGATAGCAAAGTGAAGGTAAAGATTGAACCCGGTACACAACCCGGTAAGGTATTGCGTCTGCGCGGAAAGGGGTTACCTAATGTAAATGGCTACGGTACGGGCGACTTGCTGGTAAACATCAGCGTGTATGTACCCGAAACATTAACCAAAGACGAAAAGACTGCGCTCGAAAAGATGGAAACATCGGATAATTTCAAGCCCAGTGTATCAGTAAAAGAGAAGATCTTTAAGAAATTCAAAAACCTGTTCGATTAAGAGCAGGTTTCATATAAAAAAGAAGTCCAACTATTCTTATCGAGTAGTTGGACTTCTTTTTTATATGCTAATTAAAGTCTTACCGGAGTCTGTCGGCTGCTTTTACCATAACTTCGTCACGGCCAATGGCACGTATTGCCAACCAGTTCAGAATAACGGCAACCAACGGCAGGCACAAAGCAAACGATAATTGGAAAGAAACTTCCAACTCGTCTTGCAGTACAAACATAAAAGCCAGGAACGTGCAGTAATAACCTACCAACAGAATGCTGTTAAAAATCGCCATGCGAATTTGAAGCATCCGGTTCTTGAACAGAAAAATAGTAGCAAAAGCGATGATTGCGCTCAACAACAGAATGCCAAACATTCCCCATGTTGATTGAAACACCTCTCCTACCGATACTCCCAATGGCTTAAACGTATAGGCAACGCCACTTTCGGCGATGAAATGCCCTACCGGCAAACACATGCTTGTAATGAGCAAAGCCGTTACAAGCAATAAATAGACGGATTGAATACGTTGAATCACTGGAGTTTTTCTTTTTCTTTAGACGGGTTTCTGAAATATACTTTTCCTTCCACGTACTCCTGTGCTGCAATCAAAGAAGGCTTCGGCAACTTCTCGTAGTAACGTGAAATTTCAATCTGCTCTCTGTTTTCGAAAACCTCTTCCAGGTTATCGTTGTATGAAGCAAATTCAGCCAGTTTCTTAGACAAATCGCTCTTAATTTCCACGCTGATCTGGTTAGCACGCTTACCAATGATGGCTACGGTTTCATAAACATTACCGGTATCAGCACACAATTCCATCATGTCACGGGTAATGGTATTGGTCGGAGCATTTGATTTTTTGTAATCCATAATCTATTTTAAAATATTAATCGTTTGAATTTCTGTCTTTAAGTTCTTTGGAAGTTGCATTAAATATCTTCTCCGCTTCTTTCAGGTACTTGCTTTCAGGGAACTCGTTTTTGAAAGCATAATATTCGTCGGTTGTTTCGCGGTATCGTTCTGCCTGAAATTCTTCGGCACTGTTTACTGCCATTTCATATCGGGCACGTAATACCAGGATGGAGAGGTCTTCACGCAAATCCGAATAAGGATAATCTTTCAGGGCGTTCTGTGCTGTAATGACACATGACAGGTAATTGTTGGCACCCATATAAATACCCAGGTTATAATATAACTTAGCTGCCATGTACTCTTTCAATACCAACTTATCCTGCAAGGCGAATATCATTTCCTGAGCTTCGGGACGCTTGAGGCTACCCGGGTAATACTCCAGAAACATCTGCAATTGCTGAATAGCCTGATATGTACTTGCCTGATCCAAACGGGCATCCGGAGTATCCAGATACAACGCTTTACCGGCATGGAAACGAGCCAATTCGGTAAAAGTACCGCGCGGGTATGTGTTGTAATAAGTAATGAATGTTTGCGCGGCCATGGTATAATCCTTTTGGTTGAAGTAACTCATCGCCAACATGTAGAGGGATTCTTCTGCTTTATCCGTACCTTTCAGGATTACAATCAGCTCATTTAAGATGGTAGCCGATTTGCCGAACTGTCCTTTAGCAAAATATTTTTTAGCAGCTTCGTACTTATACTCGTAATCAGTGCTTTTGAGAATGCTGTTGTATTGTCCGCAGGAGGCCAATGTGATTGCTGCAAGCAGCGCTATTATAATATTTTTCTTCATCCGTATAAAAATAATGTGCAAAACTACTCAATTCATACCAAATAACCCAACAATCAATGTTTTTTAACCAGAATTCTCGACGAATCGGCTCTTATTGGGCATGAATTGAGAAGTTTTGCACTTGAAAACTTCTATGAAGTTTGTTTTTACAGTTTGTACAAGTCGCTTGCAGCCAACAGGTCAACCTGTTTTTCTTTCAACACGCGGATGCAATTTTCCATGTCGTTGGGACGGATGATTACATTGGCTGTGTGGTTGTTGGCAAACGAGTACATGTACTCAATAAATACTCCTTCGTCAGAAAGGTATTGCAACACTTTAGCCAATGACCCGGGTATATTGGGGCAGCTGATACCGATTACATCCGTAATATTCACGGCAAAATGGTTCTCTTTGAGTGCTTTGTACGCTTTCTCGGGATCAGAAACGATACCGCGCAAGATACCAAAATCAGCATTCTCGGCAATACACAAGGCAGAAAGGTTAATGTTTTCTTTTGCCAACACTTCGGTTACTTCCGTCAAACGACCGGATTTGTTTTCCAAAAAAATAGAAAGTTGCTTTGCTACCATAATCTTATAATTTTCTGTTGTCAAATACTCGTTTTGCTTTGCCCTGGCTGCGTTCAATGCTACGCGGCTCTACAATCTTCACGTCTACCGAGAGTCCCAGTACACT
>JAVBVL010000038.1:0-7227 GCA_031554285.1 Bacteroides sp. | reverse complement strand
CGCAAAACGCGGCAACAAGTCGAAATCAAGCTGAATGACGGCATGAAGGAGGTAATCAAGACGTTTGCTCCCCGGGTAAGGAACTCGCCTTACCTGTTTCCTTTCATCAGGAGCGACGGTGAAGCTGCGCGCCGTCAATATGAAACGGCGCTTCGGGTCCAGAACCGGCGGTTGAAGGAGCTTGCAAAGCTGGCCGGCGTTGCCGACAAGCCGCTCTCCACGCACGTTGCCCGGCACTCGTTTGCCACCCTTGTTCGTGGCAGCGGGATGCCTGCAGGTGTTATTTCTGAAATGCTGGGACACTCTACCGAACGCATGACACATAACTACTTTGCCTCCTTTGACCAGAGTTATTCGGAACAGGCGTATCACATTATTAAAGGTTTACTCCAGCCCACCGAAAACTGCATGAATACTTATCCTGCAAAAGAATCCCGGTAAGAACAGCCTTTTATTTCAATAGGTCCGGCGGGTATATCATGGTTAAAAAGCCTAAAAATCCTGTATTTTTAAGAAACTTTCATACCTTTGTAAAAAGTGCTCATACAATAATCGTGTCTGACACTATGTAGTGCCGGACAATGCAAAGTTTAACATCTTTTTCTTTTAATTCATAATGCAAAGATAAATGGCTTTTTCTTAACAACAGTTATAAATTTTATCCTTTTGGCTATGAATCTATTCCATCCCCTTGTTTTGCCCCCGGATTTGTTCACCTGTTTTACCAAAAGCCGATTTACAGAAGTTCGTAAAGTTCCCTGATGAGCTGATTCCATACTCCATTGCAATCTGTTTGAGCGGTTTGTCTGTCATGCATATCTCGTCATAAATCACCCGTTCCTTTTTCGCTTTCATCCATTCGTAGGGAGGCTGGTCGAATACTTTCCTGAACCTTGTGCTGAACTGCTTTCCTGTCAGGTGCAAAGCCTCCGCCATTTCTTTAGCCGTCTGGTACTTCAGGTGGTTCACCCTTACAAACTCAGCAAACTTGTTGTCCGGGTTCAATAGCGTGTAAAAGAAGCTGCAGAGCTGTTCGTCAGGGTAATATATGCGTATGAGGATCATCAACTCTTTAATTTTGGTTTCAAAAAAGTACCTGCACAGCAGCCCGTCCGAGCAGGTTTCCAGCAGCCCGTTGGCAAAGTTCCACAGGTGGCTGTTGATTTCCAATGTACCCGGGTTCTCCCGGTATCCCGTCTTCTCTAAACGTTTGTGCAGCTTCTCAATACTGAACCCCTGACACAATTGCATCTGGTGCATACGCACAATCAGTATCACGCTTTTTGCCGCTATTTTGTAGAACATCCTGTCCCCTGCAGGCAGGAACACCAACTGCCCCTTGTGCAGTTCTCCCCCTGTGCGGTCGCGTAGTGTAAAGCTCAGTCCTCCCTCCAGGATGAAGACGATTTCATTCTGCAACAATGAGATTTCCCCCGCTTTCGTGTGGTCGGTCCGGAGTATCTCCACCAATGTTTTTTCTACCCCGATGCAGTAATGGCATGCGGGATGCTCTTTCATGTTTTGTGTCATCATAACGTGTTTATATTTAAAGGTTTAACCGTTTGTTTAGCAAATGTTTTACAAATGTTTCACAAATCTGCTGTCGGCAGAATCTCCGAAACCCCAGCGAGAGCTATCTCTACGCCACTTTTCCGGTCCTTTTTCCACCTACATCCGCTACCCATGTTTAGCAAATGTTTTAGTAGATGATTTATCGCTCTTTTTTCATGTCTTTAAGTCGCTGCCTATCAAGATGTTGTAAAATCATGAATATGCTGACCGTCACTACATAGTGTCAGATAGTAAAACAAACCGTAATATATGAGGAAAATCCTATTGCTAATGGCTGCCACAGCTATCAGTCACCTGTGCTGGTCGCAGGAATCACAACAGAGAAAAGAACGGGAAGAATGGACTCTTCCTACCTGGGGGATAAAGACGAATGTTCTTTATGACGCCACCGGCACCTTTAATTTAGGTGCCGAGTTAAAAACGGGTGCCAGAACATCTTTGGATATTTCAGGCAACTACAATCCCTGGACCTTCTCCGATAACAGGAAGTGGGAGCACATCCTTGTCCAGCCCGAGTTCCGCCTTTGGACGCGCGAAACCTTCCGCGGACATTTCTTTGGTGTACACGCGCATTATGCGTATTATAATGTAGGCGGGCTCGATAACCCCCCTTTCAGTGATTACATGAGCCTCCACCGTTTCGAAGGCTGGCTGGTGGGTGCGGGTATCGGCTACGGCTACCGTTGGAACCTCAACCGTATCCTGGCTTTGGAAGCCGAGATCGGTGTGGGTTACGCCTATCTGAATTACGATAAATACCCCTGCGGGCATTGCGGTAAAAAGATAAGCGGTGAGGTGAAGAACTACGTCGGCCCCACCAAGGTCGCCCTCTCCTTAATATATAGCTTCGGCGCCAAGCAGAAGCAACCCGCCCCGGTATATATCCCGCCTGTAGTGGTGGAGCCACCGGTAATACCCTACGAGCCCCAGCTTGCCGTGAGTTTCATCATGCCCGAAGCCAATATGCCCAAGCATGGCAGCAAAACGGGCAAGGCGTACCTGGACTTTGTCGTGGGTAAGGCGAACATCGTCCCCTCTTACAAGAACAATGCGAAGGAGCTCAACAAGATAAATGACCTGATCTGCCAGGTGCAGAACGATCCGAATACCACGATTACCGGCATCACCGTCAGGGGATACGCTTCCCCCGAAGGTTCCTACGAGTCTAACCAGCTGCTTTCCGAACGCCGCGCCAACGCCCTGAAAGAGCATCTCCATACCGTGTATGGCTTCCCTTACAGCTTGTTCCGCGTGGAAGGGCGTGGCGAAGATTGGGATACGCTCGAGAAACTGGTCAAAGAATCGGGCATGGACGATACCTACCTCATCCTGGAAACCATCCGCTCTACCGATGTCCTCAAAGGACGTGAGAAAAAGCTGATGAGCCTCTCCGGCGGGGTTCCTTACCGCCGGATGAAAGCCGACCTGTTCCCGCAGCTGCGCCGTTCAGAATACGAATTACATTATACCGTGCCGCCGTTCGATATCGCGAAAGGAAAAGAAACCTTTAAAACCAGTCCCGGCGCCCTTTCTTTAAATGAGTTGTTCTTGATTGCAAATACCTATGAGCCGGGTAGTAATGCCTTTAACGAAGTACTCGAAACGGCGGCACGTATATTCCCCAATGACGACGAGGCGAACCTGAATGCCGCTGCCGCCGCCTTAGAGCGCAAGGATACGGTTTCGGCAACCCGCTACCTGGAACGGGTAAAAGAGCACACGGGTGCCTATTGGAACAATGCCGGCATCCTGGCCTACATGCAGGATGACCTGGTAAAGGCTTCCGGCTGTTTTGAACGGTCCAAGAGCGCAGGTAGCGCCGATGGCTCCCGTAATGCGGAAGAGCTGCTCAAATCAAGAAAGTAAGTAACTACTTATAAATTCCCTATTTATTAATTTTATATTTTTTAAACATGAAAGTAAGATTTTTATCCATGCTCGCAGCGGCAGCCCTTATGACGGGCGTAACAAGCTGTCACAACGACAATGACGAAGGCACTTCTGAAAGCGGAAAGCCTACCTTCCTGGAACTCAGTGTGGAGTTTGAGGCTCCCAGAACCTATGCTAACGCCGACCACAATGCCACCGCAGCCGAATCGGCAGTGAAAACGGTATCGGTATTCATCTTCAGTGACGGACAACTCGTATCGAAGGGCAGCCTGGTCGGTGCGGACTTCACCCAAACGGCCGACGGCCTGAGAGATGTGTACACGGCAACCAAGAAAGTGCCCACCACTACCGGTTTTAAAGCTATTTATGTGGGTGTGAACCTTCCTGCTTCCTTTGAACTGGAGTTGGGTGCAACCCTTGCCCAACTAAAAGATGGTGTGGTATCCGCTTCTGTTACCGACATTACCAATGCCAGCAACGGTTTTACCATGTTCAGCGCCGAAGAGAAAACGGCTACCCTGGTTGAAACTACCAATCCGGCTTACTCTACCAATAACAAGGTAAAGGCGCCTATTGAACGCCTTTCGGCGAAAGTAGCTATAATAGCAGATGCCTCACTTTCGTTGACTTCCGGCGGTGGTAAATTGTCCAACCTGCAATTCGCTATCCAACAGTCGAACAAAAAGATGTTCCGCTTCCAAAAGATGGAAAGTGGTATCGTGAAAGACCCCAACTGGGATACTTATGCGGCTGCCGATTTCGAGAATTTCAGCGACTATGTGGGCATCAATGCTTCTACCATTACCGATACCAAGTTGCTTGCTGTTAAGTATACTACTGAGAATACCTCCAAACAGCATCTGCAAAAAGAAACCACCTATGCCTCTCTCAAAGCTACCTTTGTTCCCGACAACTTTACTAATGCCACAGGCGCATTGGTTCCTTACTCAGGGATAGCCAAAACATTCTGGGTGGTATCCACCAACGACAATGTGAAGAATTATTTTGATGCGGAAGCCACAGCCGATGCTTACATGACTTTGCCTGCCGTAGCTGCCAAACTTCCTGTAAAGAGTGCTCCTTATGTTGACGGTGCCTGCTACTACAACCTGTTCCTTAACCCGATAGGTTATTACAATTCTATCCGCGGCTCGTTCTACAGAGCTAACATTAAGGAACTCACTCCTCCGGGTAACCCCGACAGCGGACCGGTAGACCCCGACCAGCCTGTCGATGTTCCTACAGATATCCTGGTTGAATTCGAAATCCTGCCTTGGAATATGGTTTCCTGGGATGTATACCTATAATAAATTACTAACCTACCTTTTCTATTTTTTTTGAGGAATGGATGCCGGGGGACAGAAGGTGATATCTCTGTTCCCTGCTCCAGACCCTTGCCTTTAACCGAATGTTCAATTTATAAGTAATACAATGAAGCTATCTACACCAATCTACCTGTTGGCAATACAACTGTTATTGCTCCTGTCGCTATTCACCAGCTGCATCAAGGAAGATGTTTCCGACTGCCCCACGGGGTTGAAAGTCTATTTTGAATACGACCCGGCTACATACGCCCGTACGGGTGTCAATCCTTCCGAGGTGCACAGGATAGACCTGTTTATATTCGACGGCGGCGGTATATTCCGGGGCGTGTGGACGGACGAAATGCCGCAACTGGCTCCCGGTTATTACATGGAACTTCCCCTGCAGCACACAGGGAGTTACCGTTTTATCGCCTGGGGCAACCTGCAGGGAAGCTACACCACTTCCCCCGCCAATTTTGTGGTTGGGCAGACCACCTTTTCCGAAGCCCTGCTGTGCCTGAACCACCTCTCCGGCGAAGTGTCCGGAGGAGCTCCGCCCCTGTTCCATGCGGATAAAACGGAACCGCTTTCCGAGACCCATGAACAAGAGGTGCACCTGCCGCTGGTACAGGCCTACAATACCATCAACCTTACTACGGAGGGAATGGACCAGGACGGCAACACTTACCGGTTGTCTGTTACCGACAGCAACGGTAAATACAAATTCGACTACTCATATGCTGCCGACAGCAACTTTACATATTACACATCCTGCACCAAAGACGGCAACGGGCAACTGCTGGGCACGCTCAATATCCTGAAACTGGCCGCCGACCGCCATCCCATGCTTGAAATCTACAATGTAACAGAGGGGTACTCCCTGTACAGTTCCGATTTGATTGCCTTGCTGAATAAGATTGAAGGCGTTGACTACGGGAGAGTACATACCTACGACATCCGTTTCAAATTTGTCGGAACGGAAGTTACCATTATCATCAACAACTGGAAGGTGACGGACTACGATGTGCATGCCCGTTAACAAAGAAAACATTTAAAAACAAATATGTATGAAAGCGATTCAACTACTATTTCTCCGGGGGCTGCTCTTGTCGGTTCTGTTCCTGACTTCCTGTTACGACGGTTTCAACGATGACATTGGCGGTGCATCCGGCCAGGATGCCATCCCGGTGAAATTTGCCGTGCAGATGCCCGACGCGAATACATCGGGCACGTATGCCATCACGGAAATCGACGAGAACGATGTAGCCACCATCGACGTGCTGGCATTTGTTCCGGTACCCGCCGATGCGGAGCATCCTTCCGGTTACGCCTTCGCTTATAAGGCACAAGTGTCCGGTACGGGCATTGTGAACAAGGCGGGCTACAGCAAGAACGAAGTGAAGGAGTTTACCGTAACCCTGCTTAAAAAAGCGGTGACACAGAATTTTGTGCTTCTTGCCAATGTGCGCAACCAGGTTGACGCCCTGGGCGATATTGCCCCGGGCGCCGATAAAGACGGACTGCTCAAAGGGTTGGTATTTGCCAATGCGGGGAGCTGGAACGCCAATAACGGGAAGGCGGATGACGCCCCCGATAAATCGTACGACCCTTTCCCCATGTGGGGTGAGGTTAGCCATGTTATCAGCAATACCACCACCCGGATTACCGACGGCAAGCTGCTGCGCGGCATTGCCCGTATAGACGTGGTGCTGGGTGACGATGTACTGAGTGCCGCCAATTTCTACCTGGAAGAACTCTATATCTATAACAGTAAAAACAAGGGGTGTATTGTACCCGATGCCGACAATCTCAGCGGTGACAAAGCTACGGCAGCCACCCTTCCCGCCGGTAGCATTAACAACGGTACGCCGTTGTTCTATGAAATACCCGCGGCTATGAAGAATACCTTTGAACGCTCGGTTTATTTGTTCGAAGCCGCCGCCGTAGCCGCAGATAAGTCTTCGGAGGCTACCTGCCTGGTGGTTGGGGGGCGTTTTGGCAGTGATACCCAAACCAGCTACTACCGTCTCGACTTTTTGAAGGCCGACGGTAAAACCTATAAGGACGTGCTGCGTAACCATCATTACCGCGTCAATATCACGAAAGTGAACGGACGTGGAGAAGGAAGCCATGAAGAAGCGTTTAATACCGTAGCCTCTAACATGGAGGCGCAGATCCTGGAGTGGGACGACGGTGAATTTGGAACCGTCACTTTCGACGGGCAGCACTACCTGAGCGTTTCACCCTCGAACGAATTTTACTTCCCCCGGGCGGCAGGTACGCAATCGATATACCTCAAAACCGATGTTTCGGAAGGTTGGAAGATTATGAAAATCACCGAGTCTGATGGTACTACCGCCAATACCGGTTGGCTTACCACGGATAAAACCACCGGTTCATTCTACGGTACGGGAGAGGCTAATGTAGCCGTAAACATCTCTGTGACACAGAATAATCCAAC
>JAVBVL010000052.1:0-39923 GCA_031554285.1 Bacteroides sp. | reverse complement strand
TTATTAAATAGACGGATAAGGGATTATTTTCTGAAATTATACGACAAAACTGGCAATTATTGAACAAATTTGCCAGTTTTGTCGTATTCCATTTTACAAATCCAATATTCAGGTATAATTTATCTCTTTTTTAATAACTCTAAGAACATTGCACCACGTTCTGTTAATCTGAATTTTTGCTCTGGATGGTTTATAATTTTAGGGATAGTACGTTCTATCAATCTATCTTCAATCAACTTTGAGAGTATTTTATTTAGTTGTCCTGAAATTTTCTTTTGTCCAAGTGCTTCTGAAATTTCTTGTCGAGAAAAAGGTTTAGTAGCAATTTTAGTGAGTATTTCAGAATACATTGTCCTACTTGACAACTCTTGCTGCAACTCTTGCTGTAACTCTTGCTGTAACTCTTGTTCTGCAACATAACCAAGTTTTACAAACTGTACTTGAAAAGACAAACCTGTTTCTCTCCAACGGAAATCAATTTGAGGATATTCTTTAAGTTCATCTGCGATGAGTTTCAATCCGTTTCCCCACTGGTCGATTATCCCCATCCGTTTGAAAACCGGTGCAATGATTTTATTCCGGGCATCACTCTGGCGACTTTCCATTGCCGCATAATCAATTGAAGGAGGCAAAAGTCCCGGACTGGTTACTTCAATCATATCATCATAAATAGCAACCTTCACATCTTTCCCTGTTAGTGAATAATCTCGATGTACAACTGCGTTCCTAATAACTTCCCTTATTGCCTTAACCGGATACTCCCAACGAGAAACAGTATATACTCCCTCAACCGTGGCACCTTTGTTTATATGACGTAACACAAAATTATAAGCTTCGGCTGCCTGCACAGCGATATTCGAGACAATGCTCTTTTGGTCGATAAATTCTTCTACGCTTGTTCCTTTGAATCTTGCACACTCTACTTTAGCAAAATGAAACATAGAGCGCCGTAGTTCATCATCTGAGAATAACACCAAAGCATTAGTCGGATACTCTGCTCCGTTCAAGTTTTTTATGAGGTCAAGTTTACGCAATGCCTGAATATTCAATATCTCGCCTGTCTTATCTTGATATTCATTCTTGAAGTCTTCAATATTCAGTTCACTTACAGACTTGTCTGTTACTAATTCACTATCAAATGAAATATTCCGTTTTCGGCGTTCCAACTCAGCAATAATTTCTCCATCAGCCAAACGATTGCTTGAGCCCACGCGGATATAAGTTCCTTTCAATTTGCCTTTGTCTTTCCTATAATAAGGGAACGCACTACCACGATATACAGTTATTCGTATAATATGCTTTTCATCTTCTGTCAGAAAGGTAATATTAGGTAAGATAGCAGGATGGCAACAATCAAATATAATGTTACTTATTTGCTCTTCTATTTTCACAAGTTCTTCTTCTGGCAATCCAATGATTTCTCTTGGATCATTTTGGATGCCAATATATAATTCACCACCGGCATCGTTTGCAAAAGCGATAATTGTGTTTACCCAATCGGCTTTTTCAGGGAGTATTTCCTTGAATTCCAAACGTCTTCCCTCAGGTTGCTTTATTATTTCTTTGATATTCATGGTTATTAAAATTTTCATATACATCGCATTCATCATCAAAGATATTGCAAAATGAATAGATAGAAAAACAAACTATAATTTAAATAGCATAGGAACATGATTTAAACACTACACACCTCTTCTCCCAAAAGAAAAACAAAAAAAGTTTGCCAACCTTGTAACCTTTCCACAACCACCTGCGTCAAACGGTGCAGAAACAAAAATAATATTCACTAAAAAAATAGAACAGTATGAATGATTTAGTACCAATGGTCATTATGGGAATCTGTGTTTTCGGAACCTATAAATTGTTTGAACTCTTTGTTCGCAGAAACGAACGTATGGCTATCATCGAAAAGCTGGGCGAGAAAATCTCGGCAGCCGATTTAAGCGGTAAGTTTACTTTGCCTAATTACGGAGGAACCAGCTTCTCTTTCGGAGCGTTGAAAGCAGGATGTTTGTTGCTAGGAGTTGGTTTAGGGTTATTAATTGGTTTCTTTATTAGTTACTACATGCTTCCCGATTACGGAATCAAATGGATGAATGGCGGTGTATCAGGCACTATCTACGGAGCGTGCGTACTACTCTTCGGAGGTGCCGGATTGATTGCCGCCTTTGTCATCGAAATGAAATTAGCCAAGAAAGACAAAGAGTAAACCGTTTCCCTTCGAAACAACACATTATAGAAACTCCCCGCAACACACTCGCTGCGGGGAGTTTCTGTATCTACCAACGAAGAAATAGTAACTACCCAATGTAGATATTGATGCAGAGAAACAGATACAGTTCATCTTCTTCCTGTTCCAACTCTATTTTATTTTCACGCGCCAACCATCCGATTGCAGCTCCTAATTCCTTATCCTTCAAGCCCGATTTACGTTTCAGGCTTCCGTAACTCCATTTGGCATTGTCACTGAGAATCTGAAAAACTTTGCCTGCGTTCTCTCCAATATCCATCTTTTCCATGCAACACAATTATTAAAAGGTTTATATACTGTGGGGGTACTCTTGCGACATAAAAATAACAAAATTCGGCTGTTGTTGTTATTTCATTAGTGTTATTTTATTTTTCACTCGCAATTTTAACATCCTTGTGTTACAACAGTATAAAAAAAGCCGCTTCCGGTGAAGGAAACGGCTTCTACTTTTATATAGAAAGACAATCTTACATCATGCCGCCCATGCCACCCATTCCGGGAGCCATCGGCATTTCGGGTTTGTCTTCTTTCTTCTCTACGATTACACATTCGGTAGTAAGGAACATACCGGCAATTGAAGCGGCATTCTCCAAGGCTACGCGGGCAACCTTAGCGGGGTCAACCACACCGGCAGCGTGCAAGTCTTCGTACACATCGGTGCGGGCGTTGTAACCATAGTTACCTTTGCCTTCGCGAACCTTCTGTACTACTACGGCACCTTCTTTACCGGCGTTAGCCACAATCTGGCGAAGCGGTTCCTCGATGGCGCGTTTAATGATTTCAACACCGGTAGTTTCGTCGGCATTGTCGCCTTGCATGCCGTCGATGGCATCGATAGCACGGATGTAAGCCACACCACCACCCGGAACAATACCTTCTTCAATGGCAGCACGGGTTGCACGGAGGGCATCGTCAACGCGGTCTTTCTTCTCCTTCATTTCAATTTCAGAGGGAGCACCTACGTACAGTACAGCTACACCACCGCTCAGCTTAGCCAAACGTTCCTGCAATTTTTCACGGTCATAGTCAGACTTGGTAGTCTTGATTTGAGCCTTGATTTGCTCGCAACGTTCTTTTATGTTTTCTTTTACGCCACCGCCGTTTACTACGGTTGTGTTATCTTTTGATACGGTTACTTTATCGGCAGTACCCAACATTTCGAGGGTAGCTTGTTCCAACTTGATACCTTTTTCTTCGCTGATTACGATACCTCCTGTGAGGATAGCAATGTCTTCGAGCATTTCCTTGCGACGGTCGCCAAAGCCCGGAGCTTTCACGGCACAAATCTTCAATTGTGAGCGCAGACGGTTTACTACCAACGTAGTCAACGCTTCGCTGTCCACATCTTCGGCAATTACCAACATGGGACGGCCTGTTTGTACAGCCGGTTCCAGGATGGGCAAGAACTCTTTCAGGTTGGAGATTTTCTTATCGTAGATGAGGATGTACGGATTTTCCATCTCAACTTCCATCTTTTCGGTATTGGTTACAAAGTAAGCCGAGAGGTAACCACGGTCAAACTGCATACCTTCTACCACACCGATGGTTGTATCGGTTCCTTTGGCTTCTTCGATGGTGATTACACCGTCTTTGGATACTTTGCGCATAGCATCGGCAATCAGTCCGCCAATCATGGGGTCGTTGTTAGCCGAGATGGTAGCTACTTGTTCAATCTTGTCGTAGTTGTCGCCTACTTTTTCCGATTGGGCTTTGATAGATTCAACAGCTTTGGCAACTGCCTTGTCGATACCACGTTTGATATCCATGGGGCTTGCACCGGCTGTTACATTCTTCAAACCTTCGGCAATGATGGCTTGTGCCAATACAGTAGCAGTGGTAGTACCGTCGCCGGCATCGTCACCTGTTTTTGAGGCAACTTCTTTTACCAACTGTGCACCTGTATTCTGGTAAGCATCGGTCAGGTCGATTTCTTTTGCTACGGTTACACCGTCCTTAGTAATGTGGGGAGCACCGAATTTCTTTTCGATGATTACGTTACGACCTTTCGGGCCGAGAGTTACTTTCACTGCATTAGCCAAAGCGTCGACACCTTTCTTCAATTGGTCGCGGGCTTCAATATTGAACAAAATTTCTTTTGCCATGATAATCTACTTTTTATTGATTTGAACTTACTATTAATTAACCCAAGATAGCGAGAACGTCACTCTGACGCATAATGAGGTACTTGGTGCCTTCTACTTCGAGTTCGGTACCGGCGTATTTGCCATACAATACCGAGTCGCCTTGCTTCAACACCATCTGTTCGTCTTTTGTTCCGCAGCCTACTGCCACAACTTCACCTTTCAAAGGTTTTTCTTTCGCTGTATCGGGGATGATGATACCGCCGATTGTTTTTTCTTCTGCCGGTGCAGGGAGTATCAGTACTCTGTCTGCCAATGGTTTAATGTTCATAATTCCTTTTCGTTTTTATATGTTATACATTATTATATAGTAGTGTGGCTCTTTGAGCCGAAAACAAGATTGCGAAAAGCGTGCCAAACGGGGAAAGTGTTGCTTCCTGACAGAAATACTGCCAATTTGACCGAATCGACCCACCGAATCTAAAAACAGGCTATACTTTCTCTATAAAATTCTGTTCCCTGCTTTGCATAAATTTATTGCCCGATATTCATAACAGTATGGGTTGTTATGCTAATAAATAATCTTATTAATGCATTAATAAGAAAGATTTAGTGCATTAATAAGAAAGAATAGGTACACTAATAAGAAAGAATGAATGCACTGATAAGATTACCTGTTTGAAAGATTCTCACCAAAATTGTACTTCTCCGGAAATTGATACTTGCATGATACCGCACAACTGTATACTAATAGCGAACAGGTGTGCGATAGCGGACAGTCTGTTTTACACAACCACCACTGATAATCAAACAGATACACCTTTGGCATACAACTTGCCTTTAACAGAACAACGCACAGCAGAAAAGAAAAATGAAAAATAATTCAAGATGCTTGCAACTTTTCAAATAGAACTCACGTCTAATAGATATAGAAATTAATAAACATTTAAACAATACGATTATGAAAACAGCATTTGTAAAAACCATCGCTTTAGTAGCTATGTTAGTGGCAGGCTCCGCAACCTCTAATCTCCGTGCCGAAGACGACAGATATGTCGTGAATTATGAAACTGTCAACGAACAGGTTGTATCTAAAACAGTTTATTTGAATGACGGAGGGCTGCAACCCTACCTGAAGTATAATTTCGCGTATAACAAGGACGGGAAAGTTTCTGAACAAGAAGTACTTAAATGGGATTCGCATAAACAACAATGGGCTCCGAACTACAAACAAAGTTATACGTATACCGACCACGGATATACCATTGAGCATGCAGCATGGAACCCCAAAGCAAAGGAATATAATTTGGAAAAAATGAAGAATGAATATCCTAATGAGGCGTTGGAAACTCCGGTTTCATAAAGCCCATGTATCGGGAACAGTTCTCTATAAACAGCCAGCATTTATTTTGTAAAATTAATTACAAAACAACCTTACTTTTACAGTATGAACCATAATAATTAATAGTATACTTAGACTAATGTGTGTAAATTAACTTGCATTAAATTCTCTCTCGAACGCCTGCCGATTGTGAAACCGGCAGGCGTTCTCTATTATGAGACTATTAATTGGAAGCTTCTACCCGGCAGGTAGTTTGTTGGTAATGCTTGGTAAGATGTACCATGGATGTACACATATAGGTCATCCACAGTAAACTTGCCACTACCATCAGCATGCCGATGGTGGCATAATTCCGGTGACTCAGATTTTCTTTCATAACACAGTTCTCCTTTTCTAATTAATCCTGAAACAAAAATTACTTCTTCAACCCCCGCAACCAGTCGGGAATAATAAACACGCCGATAACCAGATACATATAATAGGTAATTACCCGCCAGATGAATGCCACAATCAAGGCCATTCCCGCCATAGTGAAATAATCGGCGTAATATACCTGAAACATATACTCGCTCACGCCACTGGCTCCCGGTGTGGGGCTCACCTTCATTACCAACCACAGCACCAGTTGACGGGCAAAGGCAAGTAACTGACTTCCTTGCGTGGCAAAGGCAAACAGCAAAGCATTTACTACCAGGTAGCGCGAAATCCACGAAAGGCACGTCATCCCGAAGGCTTTCAGCCAATACGAAAGCGATTTATGGCTCATCTCGCGTGAGCTCATCACCAGGTTATCGGTCAGCGTGGCTACTCCCACCTGCCAACGCCTTAGCACAGGCAAACGGAACAGCGCCATCAAGAGTTGCTTTACCCATTCGGGGCGCCAGAACAGCGCGGCATACAACAGCACGCCCCACGCTATTACCACGGCATACACACCGAAAAACAAGAGCTTCACCCCTGAAGATAAAACAGCCATGTTTCCAAAAAGTTCGTCCATCGAAAAGAACAGGAACGGCAGGAAACAGGCGATAATCAGGAATACCTCGTCCAGAAACAGGCATGAGATGGTGAGTGCCGTTCCTTTGGCTAAGCTTACCCCCTCGCGGTTCAGGAACCAGATGGCCAGTCCGCCACCCCCTACCGCCGAAGGTGTTACGGCAGCAGTAAACTCGCACAGCATACTCACGCGGAACGCCTGCCGCCAGGTTAACGCCTTATCCGTCATCCATCGGAAGCGCCAGATGAGTCCGCCGTCACGACCTAACATAAACAGGAAAGCCAACAGCACCCCTACCCCTACCTTCCACGAAAGGTGCAGTTCAGCAAACATAGCAGGGTCAAATTCCCGGAAAAACAGCCAGGCTACCACAGACAAGCCAATAAGCACCGGCAGAAAGATATAGGAGAGTTTCAGTGATTTTACAGATGAGGGCATAGCAATGAGTCGATTGAGTTGTATTTTACCATAAAATATAACAACTCTGTAGCCGGATTGTTTGCTCGAATCCAGTTGTTTCCTAATCACATGATCAACGAAAGCGGTCAATTTTAGCCGGGATGGTTTCTTTTTAAACAAAGCGTTGGCTAATACCCAAACATATCACTATCTTTGCAGTCCCTAACAACCCGAAATAGATAGTATGGCATTTACCAACAATGTAATGATTGTCCGCCACAAGTTATTGGCGGATTTAGTAAGACTCTGGAAAAACAACCAACTAACCGAACATATTGACCGACTGCCGATAGAACTGAGCCCCAAAAGATCCAAAACCCTGGGGCGTTGTTGCATACACAAAGAACGCGCAGTATGGAAATATAAATCGCTCCCACTCATGGGGTTGGATATGACAGACGAACACGACGAACTGACACCCCTTTCGGCATATGCCCGTCAGGCTCTCGAACGTACACAAACAAGCAAGGAGAACATCTTGTGCGTGATTGACGAGGCGTGTTCCTCCTGTGTACAAATCAATTATGAAATTACCAATCTTTGCCGGGGCTGTGTAGCACGTAGTTGCTATATGAACTGCCCCAAAGGCGCCGTGCGTTTCAAGAAGAACGGACAGGCCGCCATCGATCACGATACCTGCATCAGCTGCGGCATCTGCCACAAAAGCTGTCCCTACCACGCCATTGTGTACATGCCCGTTCCGTGCGAAGAAGCCTGTCCGGTGAAAGCCATCAGCAAGGACAAGCACGGCATTGAGCACATTGACGAAAGCAAATGCATCTACTGCGGCAAGTGCCTGAATGCCTGCCCCTTTGGAGCCATCTTTGAAATATCACAAGCCTTCGATGTGCTGCAAAGTATCCGTAAAGGCAAGCAGATGATTGCCATTGTAGCACCCGCCATCCTCGGACAGTTTAAAGCTCCCATCGAACAAGTATACGGCGCTTTCCGCGCCATCGGCTTTACCGATGTAATAGAAGTGGCGCAAGGAGCCATGACCACCACCCAGCACGAAGCCGAAGAGTTGAAAGAGAAACTGGCAGAAGGTCAAGCCTTTATGACTACCTCTTGCTGCCCCTCGTACATCGAACTGGTAGAGAAGCACATGCCCGAGATGAAACCCTATGTATCGGGAACGCGCTCGCCCATGTACTACACGGCACAGCAGGTTAAGGAACAACATCCTGATGCCAAAGTGGTGTTTGTAGGTCCGTGTGTAGCCAAGCGCAAAGAAGCCCGCAAGGACGAGCAGGTTGACTTTGTACTCACCTTTGAAGAGATTGGATCCATTCTGGATGGATTAGATATTCAGGTGGAACAAGCTCCCGTATTCTCGGTTGTGCAAACTTCTGTACGCGAAGCACATGGTTTTGCACAGAGCGGCGGGGTGATTGGAGCCGTAAAAGCCTATCTAAAAGAGGAGTCCGATCAAATTAATGCCATCCAAGTTTCCGATTTTAATAAAAAAAATATAGCTTTGTTGCGTGCATGCGCCAAAACAGGAAAAGCCGGCGGGCAATTCATTGAGGTAATGGCATGCGAAGGCGGATGTATAACCGGACCGAGCAGCCGCAACGACATTGTAGCAGGAAGAAGACAATTAACACAAGAACTTATAAAACGTCAAGGATATGAAGACGCTCGTTGATAAACTAAGAGAAGAACACAGCCTACAAGCTGCCGAATACAAGGAATTACTGGCTTGTACCGATACGGAAGTGCTAGACTATCTTCGCCGACAGGCACAAATGGTTGCCCTTTCACGCTTTGGTAATACCGTGTATATGCGCGGACTGATTGAAGTGAGTAACTGTTGTAAAAACAACTGTTTCTATTGCGGACTGCGTAAAAGCAATGTCCGCCTGAAAAGATACCGGATGACCCCGGAAAATATCCTGGAGTGCTGTGCACAGGGATATGAACTGGGTTTCCGTACGTTTGTACTGCAGGGAGCCGAAGACCCCGGCATGTCGGACGATAAAATAGCGGAACTGGTACGCACCATCCGCGAACAATACCCCGATTGTGCCATTACCCTCTCGATAGGCGAACGCTCACGCGAAGCATACCAACGCTTCTTCGATGCAGGCGTTAACCGCTACCTGTTGCGCCACGAAACAATTAATACCGAACATTACCGCCGCCTGCATCCGCAAAAGATGGTGCAGGCCAATCGCTTGCGTTGCTTGAACGATTTGAAAGAAATCGGCTACCAAACCGGTAGCGGCATCATGGTAGGCTCGCCATGGCAAACCACCGACCACCTCGTGGAAGATATTCAGTTCCTGGAACAATTAAAACCCGAGATGATTGGTATCGGTCCTTTCGCTCCTCAGAAAGATACTCCGTTAGGAGGCTTCGAAGCAGGCAGCATGGACATGACGTTGAAACTGTTGTCAATCTTCCGACTGATGTTCCCCACTGCATTGATTCCCGCCACCACTGCGCTGGCTACGCTCTCACCGGGCGGACGCGAACGCGGCGTATTGGCAGGTGCTAATGTGATTATGCCCAACATCACCCCGGGCAGACTGCATTCTAATTACAAGATGTACGATAACAAACCGTTCGAAGGCCATAACGCTGCCGAAAGTTACGATATGATGTCCCGCCGCATGGAAGCCATTGGCTATGTAGTTTCCGGTGAACGTGGCGACTATGTAAACGATTAATTGATGAAGCCGATGGTACGAATTCACGTATCATCGGCTTTCACCTTCCCACCCCTCCATCCTAAACACCTTTAACCTCATGTATCAAGTTCACTCCCCAAAAGCCGAAGAGTTTATTGACCATCCCGAAGTGATGGAAACATTGGAGTATGCGCAACTGCAAAAAAGTAACCGCGCACTCATTGAACAACTGCTCGATAAGGCAGCCCAATACAAAGGATTAAGCCATCGCGAAGCCGCCGTATTGTTGGAGTGCGACCAACCCGACCTCACCGAACGTATCTTCCACCTGGCACGGGAAATTAAACAGAAGTTCTACGGCAACCGCATTGTGATGTTTGCCCCGCTTTACCTCTCTAACTATTGCGTAAACGGTTGCCTGTATTGCCCGTATCATTTAAAGAACGAAACCATTACCCGCAAAAAACTCACGCAGGAGGAGATACGCCGCGAGGTAATTGCCTTGCAGGACATGGGACACAAGCGCCTTGCCCTGGAAGCCGGCGAACATCCGTTGCAAAACCCTATCGAGTATATACTTGAATGCATTCAAACCATTTATAGCATTCATCATAAGAACGGTGCCATCCGCCGGGTGAATGTAAACATTGCCGCTACCACCGTGGAGAATTACCGAAGGTTGAAAGAAGCCGGCATTGGTACGTACATTCTTTTCCAGGAAACATACCACAAGGAAAACTACCAACGCCTCCACCCTTCCGGCCCCAAGAAAGATTACGCCTACCATACCGAAGCCATGGACCGCGCCATGCAAGGCGGCATCGACGATGTAGGGCTGGGCGTACTCTTCGGACTAAATACCTTCCGCTACGAATTGGTGGGCTTGCTCATGCACGCCGAGCACCTGGAAGCGGCTTTCGGTGTGGGTCCGCATACCATCAGCGTACCGCGCATCTGCCCTGCCGATGGCATCGATACCAACGACTACCCGGATGCCGTACCCGATGAGGTATTCAAACGCCTGATTGCCGTAATACGTATCGCCGTGCCGTATACGGGTATGATTGTTTCTACCCGCGAGTCGCAAGCCGTACGTGAGCAGGTGCTCGATATTGGCGTGTCACAAATCAGCGGCGGCTCCCGAACCAGTGTGGGCGGTTATGCCGAAAGCGAAGACCCGGCAAGTAACTCCGCACAATTCGATGTAAGCGATACCCGTACCCTGGATGAAGTAGTAAACTGGCTGCTGCGCCGTGGATTTATCCCGAGTTTCTGTACCGCCTGTTACCGTGCCGGACGTACCGGCGACCGCTTCATGTCGCTGGTTAAGTCGGGACAGATTGCCAACATCTGTGCTCCCAATGCCCTGGTTACCCTCAAAGAGTACGCCGAAGATTATGCCTCGACAGATACCCGTGCCCTGGCAGAGCAGATGATTCAACAGGAAGTGGCACACATCCCCAACCCCAAAATCAAAGAAATTGCACTTAGGAACCTGAGAGCCATCGAAGAAGGAGAACGGGACTTCCGCTTTTAATACGCTTTCGATATGCAAACAACACCCCAAGCCAACCGCCTGCACATTGCCCTCTTCGGACGGCGCAACAGCGGCAAGTCGTCCCTCATCAATGCACTCACGGGACAAGCCACCGCCTTGGTATCGGACATTCCCGGCACCACTACCGACCCTGTGTACAAAGCCATGGAGATTCACGGCATAGGCGCGTGTGTATTTATCGACACACCGGGATTCGATGATGAAGGCGTATTAGGAAAGCAACGGGTAGAACAAACCCTGAAAGCCGTGCAGAAAACAGACATTGCCCTGTTACTCTGCCAACCGGAGCTAACGGAAGAATTGCGTTGGATACAACTGTTGGAAGAGAAAGATATCCCGGTAATCCTGCTGCTCAGCAAGGCAGATACCTATACAGATATAGACGCATCATTAGCGATTATCGAACAACAGGCAGGCAAACGCCCGTTAGCAGTGAGCGCCACCCAAAGTACCGGACTGGAAACTATCCGCCAAGCCATCATCAACCGGTTACCGGATAGTTATGAGCAACCCACCATTACAGGTAACCGCGTATCCACCGGCGACCTGGTGCTGCTGGTTATGCCGCAAGACATACAAGCCCCCAAAGGACGCCTCATCCTGCCACAAGTACAAACGCTTCGTGAGCTGTTAGATAAAAAATGCTTGGTAATGAGTTGTACCACCGACCAACTGCAAGCCACCCTGCAATCGCTTGCCTATCCGCCCAAACTCATCATTACCGATTCACAAGTATTCAAAACGGTATATGAGCAGAAACCGGCAGCCAGCAAACTAACCTCCTTCTCCGTACTCTTTGCCGGGTACAAAGGAGACATCGGTTACTTCCGCCAAAGTGCCGGAGCCATTGCCACCCTGCAAACCTCATCCCGCGTATTAATTGCCGAAGCCTGTACCCATGCACCATTGAGCGAGGACATCGGCAGGGTAAAGATTCCCCGTATGCTACGTCAACGCTTCGGCGAAGCACTGCAAATAGACATTGTATCCGGAGCCGACTTCCCCACCGACTTAACCCCGTACAACCTGATAATCCATTGCGGCGCCTGTATGTTTAACCGCAAGCATGTACTGAGCCGCATTGAACAAGCCAGGCAACAAAATGTACCGATGACCAATTACGGAGTAGCCATTGCCTATCTGGCAGGCATCTTAGAAAATATTGATTAGAAATTATACCCTACACTCATCGAGAAGTTTGAGTTATAGGCATTGTACTCTTTGGTGATATTCACCAGTCCTCTTTCGTATTGCACCCCTATATAGATGTGGTAAAACGTCACACCTGCGCCCGCAACTACCCCGGCATCAAAGCTATTACGATTAGCACCCGTATCAAAAAAATCGCCGGCATCATTATTACTATACCCCATGCCCCACTCAATATCGGCCTTACCACCCATACCATAAGCCGCATAAGGTCCTACGTTGAGTTGCACCTGAAGATTTCGCGTGAAGTTATACCGGAAAGAAGCCAAAACGGGCAACTCCAGGTAAATAGGGCTATACACATGCCGGCTATCCTGCCATTTCACTTTTGCTCCTTTTTGAGTGAGATACAACCCCGGCTGAAGATACAACCAGGAAGTCAGCGGAACATCCACCACCGTCCCAATATGAAACCCTACTCTATTAGTCGTGTAATAATTATCAATCACAAAGCAAGATAGATTACCGCCGGCACGCAACCCCAAAGACACTTTCTCCTGAGCGGATGACCCGACCATTGTCAATAGAAAAACAACTAATACCAAAAACTTCTTCATACGTTTACTCCTCCATGAGCAAAAAATGCGATTTGATTCGCCATTCGCCATCTTTTCGGACCTATCTTATTGATTTATTGATAAATAATCAATGGCGAATCCTTTTTTGATTCGCCATTGATTCGCCATTTTTAAGGTGATTCGCCATTAGTAGTAAGCTATAACAAGTCCGTTTCATCAGATAAAACCACCAGTTCATCAGATAAACCTTTGGTTTCAAGAGCAAAACTGCAGGTTTCAGGAGCAAAACCACCAGTTCCTGCAGGTGGAACTTTTAGTTTCCGGGCATGGAACTTTTTGTTCCTGCAGCTGAAACTTGGCTACATCAACCGAATCAAATCGTCAACGGCAATGAGTTGTTGCTCGCCTGTCTCCATATTCTTCAAGGTAACTTTGCCTTGGTTCATTTCGTTCTCGCCTACCAGGGCTACAAACGGAATGTTCTTGGCGTTGGCGTAACCCATTTGTTTCTTCATTTTAGCAGCATCGGGAAATATCTCGGCACGGATACCGGCAGCACGCACTTTCATCAACGCATTCATGGAGTAAGCAGCTTCCTTATCGCCAAAGTTGATGAACAGGAGTTGGGTAGCATTAACGGCTTCGCGCGGGTAAAGCTCCAGTTGGTTGAGTACGTCAAAGATACGGTCGGCACCAAATGAGATACCTACGCCCGACACGCCTTCCATGCCGAATACACCTGTCAGATTGTCATAACGTCCACCGCCGGTGATGCTTCCAATCTGTACATCCAATGCTTTTACTTCGAAGATGGCGCCTGTGTAGTAGTTCAAACCACGAGCCAATGTAAGGTCGAGTTCTATTTCGTTTTTCAGTTCCATGGCTTGCAGGGTATTGAGGATGAACTCACTCTCTTCTACCCCTTTGATACCAATTTCGCTGCCTGCCAACACGTTCTTCAACGTTGCCAGTTTCTCGGCATTGGTACCGCTCAGCAGGATGATGGGTTGCAGTTTGGCAATGGCTTCGGGGCTGATGCCCTTTTCGCTCAACTCCTTATTTACATTCTCCAAGCCAATCTTATCGAGCTTGTCGATGGCTACGGTGATATCTACAATCTTATCGGCTTCGCCAATAATCTCGGCAATACCTGAGAGAATTTTACGGTTATTGATTTTGATACATACGCGAATGCCGAAGCGCTGGAATACGGTATCGACAATCTGCATCAGTTCCACCTCGTTGAGCAGCGAGTCACTGCCTACCACATCGGCATCACATTGGTAAAATTCGCGGTAGCGTCCTTTTTGCGGACGGTCGGCGCGCCATACCGGCTGTATCTGGTAACGTTTGAAGGGGAACGTAATTTCGTCACGGTGCATTACCACATAGCGGGCAAAGGGTACGGTGAGGTCATAACGTAACCCTTTTTCGCAGAACTTACTTGCCATCTTAACAGCATTACGGCTCAACAGTTCTTCATCGGTAATGCCCGAAAAGTAATCGCCCGAGTTCTGAATTTTGAACAGCAGTTTATCACCTTCCTCACCGTATTTACCCATCAGGGTAGAGAGCATCTCCATCGAAGGAGTTTCAATCTGTTGGAAGCCATACAAATGATATACGTCGCGAATGGTGTTAAATATATAGTTACGTTTCGCCATTTCCACAGGCGAGAAGTCGCGTGTTCCTTTCGGAATGCCGGGTTTTGAAGCCATAATGTATTCTGTTTATTTATTTTCAGGGGGCAAATTTACGGGAAATTATTGAGTCGCGAAACAGAAAGATACAAAAAAGCCGTACCTCACGGAGATACGGCCCTTGTTTGTTAGGATGTTAGCAACAGATTAGTCTCTGCGGCCCATGAAAATCATAACATAGTAAATCAACGTAGCCAATGAGCCCAAAGCAGCTACCACGTATGTGTAAGCAGCCGAGCGCAAGGCATCTTCGGCCTGTGCGTGGTTGTACGAGTTGGTAATGCCCGAACGGCTCAACCAAACCAACGCACGCTTACTGGCATCAATTTCAACCGGCAAAGTAACGAAGCTGAATAAGGTAGTCATGGCAAACAACACGATACCTGCCAGCAACAAGCCGGGGAAAGAGTTGAGCAACAAGATACCTCCCAGCAACAACCACGATACCCACTGCGATGAGAAGGTTACTACCGGCACCAACTTGCTACGCAGGGTAAGCGGAGCGTAAGCCTTGGCATGTTGTACGGCGTGTCCACATTCGTGGGCAGCCACGGCTGCCGCCATGATACTGTTGCTTCCGTACACTCCTTCGCTGAGGTTAACGGTTTTGTTAGTCGGGTTGTAGTGGTCGGTGAGCTGTCCCGGTGTATGTGTAACGGTTACATCATAGATGCCGTTATCTTGCAGCATCTTGATGGCTACATCACGTCCGGTCATTCCGTTGCCGGTGGCTACTTTTGAGTACTTCTTGAATTTATTTTGCAGATTGAGCTGAACGAGCCAACTCACTAAGGCTACACCTATAAAGATGATCCATTGCATTCCTATCATTCCTGTTCCCATGTTCGTTTCATTTTTAAGTTTATACAATTGTATAAGCAAATACCTTGCCAAATATAGGATAAAAAAAGCAGGCAGCACTTGTCATGCTCCTGCTTTTAGGAAGATTTAGCTACTCTCCCGCATATTGTCAGGCTTTCCACTCTAAATCCTTGAATTTCTTATCGGTTACTTCGACCGGCGTATTGAGCGGACGGCCATTCAGCACCTGTTCGTAATAACTCACATACTTCTCTGCCATGATGCGTGAATTAAATAAATCCCGCGCATACGCATGGCATTCAGCAGCATCGTACGAACAATCTTTCAGATGTTCTACCCACTGGGATGCACTGTTCGACAGGAATCCTACGTTAGCAGGAACCAACTCCGGAAAAGAGCCATAAGGAGTACCAAATACCGGAGCCCCCCAGTACAGACTCTCCACAATAGCCAGACCAAACGGCTCATGCCAGGTAACGGGCGAAAGCAATCCTTTTGATTGTTCTATATAGAACCGTTTCGCTTCATTATCGACCATTCCATGAAAGTGCATGCGCGGGTTAAACGTAAACCGCATGCCCATCTTCATATTGAAACGGTATCCGCCCAATACCTCCAACGGTTCATGCAGACTTTCGGCTATATCAATGGCACCTTTTACATTCTTTACTCTCCAGGCAGCCTTTCCCAGGAAGTGATAACCCTTGCGTTGTTTAGTAAGATTCACCGAACCGTAATCGTCCCAATCGAGCCCGTTGTACACATACGCCTCACATCCGTGGCGCAGCGCATGGTCGCGGGATACGTAAATAGTATTCTCGCCCACCAAGTCCCAGGCCCCGTTTCCATGAACGGTTACCACAAAAGGTTTACTTATCTGCTGTGGGGATGCATGAAAATGAACAATGTCAATATCCCCGGGAATCTGAGCTTCCATGGGTAGCTGCGGGTTGTACACCAACACTTTTGCAAAGTCGCAATACGAACCTTCGCCCACCAGGTAGGTCACCTCGTGCCCCATTTGGCTGAGTTCTTTACCCAAATACCAAATTACACGTTGAGTCCCTCCGTACTTCACAGAGGGAATGGTGCCATTGAATACAATCAGTATCTTCATGTAGACAAGAAGAATTTATTCTTCCGTATATCTTTCGATGGTCTGTGCGCGGTCGGGACCTACCGATACAATCTTAATTTGTACGCCCAGTTGTTCTTCGAGGAAGTCGAGATAAGCATTGAACTCTTCAGGGAATTCGTCTTCGCTCTGCATCTTCGTCATATCTGTTTGCCATCCCGGAAGTTCCACGTACACCGGCTCTACCGCATCGTTGATATCGTAGGGGAAATATTCAATTTCTTCACCGTCTACCTTATAAGCTACACAAGCCTTGATGGTTTCGAACGCATCGAGTACGTCACTCTTCATCATAATAAGTTTGGTAACTCCGTTAATCATGATGGAGTATTTCAATGCCACGAGGTCAATCCAACCGCAACGACGCTTACGTCCGGTAACCGATCCGAACTCGTGTCCCAATGTACAAATCTCATCGCCTACTTCATCAAACAGTTCGGTGGGGAACGGACCTGCACCTACGCGGGTACAATAGGCTTTAAAGATGCCATACACTTCGCCAATCTTGTTGGGAGCTACACCCAAACCGGTGCATGAGCCTGCACAAATAGTGTTAGACGAGGTTACAAACGGATACGAACCAAAGTCGATATCTAGCATGGTACCTTGCGCACCTTCGCAAAGAATACTCTTGCCATCCAGTAACAGGTTGTTTATTTCGTGTTCACTATCTACCAAGACAAACTGTTTCAGGTAATCGATACCTTCGAGCCATGCCTTTTCAATCTCGGCCAGGTCGTAGGTATAGTTCATGCTTTTCAGAATCATTTCGTGACGCGCTTTGGCTTCGGCATACTTCTGTTCGAAGTTATGCAGGATATCTCCAACGCGCACACCGTTACGGCTTACCTTGTCGGTATACGTCGGTCCGATACCTTTTCCGGTAGTACCTACTTTGGCATCGCCTTTGGCAGCTTCGTAAGCAGCATCCAAAATACGGTGGGTGGGCAGAATCAAATGCGCTTTCTTTGAGATATGCAACCGCTCTTTCAAGCTATGTCCCGAAGCTTCTAATGCTTCGGCTTCGGCTTTGAACAACGCCGGATCAAGCACCACGCCATTACCGATAATGTTCACCTTATCACCTTGGAAGATTCCCGAAGGAATGGAACGAAGCACATACTTCTGGCCTTCAAATTCC
This sequence comes from Bacteroides sp., assembly GCA_031554285.1. GTDB lineage: Bacteria > Bacteroidota > Bacteroidia > Bacteroidales > Bacteroidaceae > Bacteroides. Next base: position 22,077 of record JAVBVL010000052.1, on the reverse strand, counting down.
AGTGTATGGCCGGCATTGGGTCCTCCTTGAAAACGTGCTACCACGTCATATCGGGGAGTTAGTACATCGACAACTTTTCCTTTTCCTTCGTCGCCCCATTGTAATCCTAATAGAACATCTACTTTCATTTCTCTTTATTATTGTTGTTATTTACTTTTTTCCGTTTGTTGGCACGGGCACACTTCCCGCACAATCCGTAAATATATAGGGAGTAGTGCGAGAGTTGAAACCGGTTGAGCTTGGTATTTTCGATAGCATTCTGCAAACCGCCATTCTGGAACTCGGTTACCTTGCCGCACTGGGTACATATCTGGTGATGATGAGTGTCGCGGTTGTACGACTTCTCATATTGGGAAGAGGTGCCAAACTGGTGCTTGATAACCAGACGGGCATTAATAAGCAGGATGATGGTATTGTAAAGTGTAGCCCGGCTTACCCGGAAATTCTCTTGCTCCATCATACGCAAGTAGAGCATATCAATATCAAAATGGCTGTCGATGGAGTAAATAGTATCGAGTATGGCGTAACGTTCAGGTGTCTTCCGATGCCCGTTCGCCGTGAGATATTCTGTAAATATCTGCCGTACCGTGTCCTTTACATTCTGATTATCCATGTTGGCCCAAATTTAGCGCCAACAAAGTTAATTGTTTTTTGCGGAAAGCAAAATGATAACGCAAAGTTTTTTCGTGCGACAATCTGACAGCTAATCTTGAACAGTATTGTATGCTTGTGCTTCGTCCTCAACAGCAGCATACAACAACTGTTCATTTTCGAGGGACGAACCTGCCAGATGTTCTACCAGGCGACACACCCGGAAGGCGTGTTCCTGATTGTGTTGCATGTACTTACGGATAGCCACCAAAGCGGCATTGCGCACCTGATAACTGCCCGACAGAACACCACAAACGGCTTGATCAAGGAATTCATCGGCCACGCGGTCGGTCATATCACCTTTCTTCATCAGCAGGCGGGCAATGGTGAGGAAACCGCAGGTTTGTATATACTCGCGGTCGTCGGCAATCCAATGAAAAGATTTGGCAGGCGCATACGGAAGGTGTTGAAAAAGGTTCATGCAGGTAAGTTCGGCAATCTCCCTATTGTTGATATCTTCCACCCAAATATCGGCAATCTCCGGCAGGAAACTGTCAACTGGTTGTAACATACCCGCTAATATTTTGCACTCGCGGATATTTTCTTTCCATAACGCTTGTGCCAGGGAATGATTTTTTTCGAAAGCGGCAGCAATACTTTTGATACGGGGAAGTTCTACCCCGAAGTTCAATTTGTACGCCAGGCCTTTCTCGCGCATGCTTTGTGACACAATCCCGTTCATGGAGAGGCGGAGTTGTGTCTTGATTTCTTTCAGTTGTTCGTGAACATCCATCGACTTAATTATTTACAGTAGGCAATGCCGAATATTCTTTGCTGTAACGCAACATTTGTTCGACATATCCTTCTTCATAGCTTACGGTAACATCGGTAATGGCGCCGTTAGCATCTTTTACCAGTGTGTAAACCGGATTCACGAATCCTTTATACGGAGAGAGATTGAGCTTTTTGTAACGCTCCAGCACCTCGGCATGTAATGCCGGATCTACTTTAACGGCATACGCTTCAACCATAGCACGGGCGGCTTCAAAGTCGCCGGTCGATTTGATACGTTGTATTTCTTTAAGCAATTCACCGAAGAGCATACGCAGCTTGGCATAATCGTTCACCACCACGTGCGTTTTACCTTCGCGTTTTACCAACTCAACGACTTTATCGGCCGCTCCTTTCTCGAACACCCAACGGGCAATGAGTTGGCGGTTACGCATGTGGGCTTCTTCAATTTGGTTACCCGGCTCGATGCGCACCAACTGAGTCATTAATCCGTTCATCAGGAAAGAGTAGTATTCGGCTTTGTATGCTTCGCTATCAGGAGTTAAACCGAGTTCCGTCAATTTCGGGTCGGCTACGTAATAGAGACCAAACAAATCGGCACGGGCTTCTTCGATGGTTGAGCCATAGGCACGCAACGCATCGGGGTCAACGCCCGGAAGCAGTTTGCCCGAACCATGCCCCAGGCATTCGTGCAAGTCGGTATGCAGGTCACCGGTAAGGTCGCCATACTTCTCAAGCAATTGCTTTTCGTAATCGCCGTTCGCAAATTCATCAGTAAAGCCATTACCATGCGCGGCTTTGTTGTAGGCATCGGTAATATTTCCGATGGTAACCGACTTGGAGCCGTGTTCGTTACGTATCCAGTTGGAATTGGGCAGGTTAATACCGATAGCAGTAGCCGGATACAAATCGCCCGCCAGGATAGCAGCGGTAATTACTTTAGCCGAAACACCTTTCACGGTTTCTTTCTTGTAAGCAGCATCTACCGGCGACCGGTCCTCAAACCACTGTGCATTGTTACTGATTAACTCGGTACGACGGGTAGCTTCCATATCTTTGAAGTTCACCAACGACTCCCAACTGGCTTTCATGCCTAACGGATCACCATAGCTTTCGGTAAATCCGTTCACGAAATCGATGCGTGAATCCAGGTCCTTCACCCACAAGATGGCATAGTCATCAAACGCTTTCAAGTCGCCTGTTTGGTAATAAGCAATCAGTTGGTTGATAACAGCTTTCTGCGTATCGTTCTCGGATACTTTTCCGGCCTCTTTCAGCCAATATACAATCTTTTCGATAGCGGGCGAATAGAGTCCGCCTACCTTCCATACTTTCTCTACTACCTTACCGTTTTCTTTTACCAGGCGGCTATTTAACCCATACGATACCGGGGTGGTATCTTGCGGATCTTTCAGGTTATTATAAAACGCTTCCGCCTCGGCTTGTGTCACTCCGTCGTAATAGTTACAGGCTGAAGTCAACACCAGGTCGGCACCATCAGCTTGGTTTACGCGTTTGGGCATTACTGCAGGGTCAAAAATAACCGGCACCAACAGGTCACACAATTGTTCGGCAGTTTGTCCCTCTTGCAACGGGAGCAACTTGGCATCTACCGCCAACACAGCTTTCCGGAAGAACTCTTCGGAGAATCCCGGGACAAACTTCTCGGCTCCATAATGGTGATGAATACCACTGGAAAACCATACACGCTTGAGGTACACTTCCAGTTGGGCAAAATCGGCAGCCGATTTATCTCCCTCGTAGCTTGTATATACCGCTTCCAACGTACGACGAATAGCCAGGTTATACTTCCCGTTCTGGTCGAACAGAATATCTCTGCCTTCCAGGGCAGCTTGCGTCAGGTAATATACCAATTCCTTCTGCCGGAGCGACAGGTCTTCGAATCCCGGCACACGGTAACGCAATATTTGTAAATCAGCAAATTGTTCCACTTTATAATCAAAGTTTTTTGTCTCTTTTTTACTTTTCAGGGCAAGTCCACAGGCCGAAAGCGTTATTGCAGCCACACCCATTGCTATCAAATGTTTTTTCATGCATTTATTTATATAAGAGGTTATAAAAGACGAAAAGGAAATACCTCCTTTATGCTTCAGAGATAGTTCCTTTTTGTATTACGGCTTTACGGCATTTTATTTCTTTTTATCTCCGTGTTTTTTACGGTATCCATTGGGAGTTTCCCCAACATACTTGTAAAAGGCAGCGTAAAAAGACTGACGATTAGCGAAGCCAACCATCGTACTAATCTCCTCGACATTCTTCTCGGCATAACGTTTATCCGTCAGCATGTGCAAGGCATCCTTTACCCGGTATTCATTCAGCAGGCACGAGTAATTCTGACCAAAACGAGAATTCACAACTGCAGACAGGTAGCGAGTATTGGTTTTTAGTTCTTTTGCCAAATCTTTCGCTGAATATTCAGCATCTCTGTACTTCTTTTGAACCACAACGATGTTCAAAATTTGATCGTACAACTCATCTGCCAATTCTGGTCTAATCAAAGATCTGTAGGCAGCATTCTTGTTTTTTTTCTCCCGCAAGTTGTACGGACGTTTTTGGGGAGCTTCTTTCTTTTTGTTTTCTAAATCGCTCATCGAATTAACTGGTTAGGGTTTTCGTAATTAAGTATTGTATCTATACACATTCTTAGATGTTACAAATTTCCTACATTATTTTTTAATACACAACTTTTTTTCTTTTAAAATTTGCGAGAGACTGTTCAATTTAATGAAAATAGCACCCAAGAAGAAGCTTTATAATAATTTTTAACTTATCAAAACTGCATATTCAACCATAAAAAGTGAAAATTTATCCTTCTTAAAGCCTTTCAATGTGTTACAATAAGCAAAAAGAAAATAAAGGAGAAGGTGTATTCATATTTTGTTATTCAATGCATTGAAATTAAGTGAAAGTTTTGCAGAAATTAATCGTATCTTTGCATCTCCAACTAATAGACCTAACAATCTTGTTATGATTCAGACCCTTAAGAAATACTTTGGCTACGACAGTTTTCGCCCTCAACAGGAATCAATCATCCGGCACTTGTTGGAAGGCAAAGATTCATTGGTATTGATGCCTACCGGAGGCGGAAAATCCATTTGTTACCAACTTCCCGCACTGCTTTTCGAAGGTACTGCCATTGTGGTATCTCCGCTTATTTCACTGATGAAAGACCAGGTGGAATCGCTGCGCGCCAACGGCATTGCAGCAGCAGCCCTTAACAGCAGCAACAACGAAACGGAAAACCTTGCCTTACGCAAAGCTTGTGTAGAGGGCAAGCTCAAACTGTTATACATCTCGCCCGAACGGCTGATTACCGAAGTAGACCTCCTATTAAAAGATATGCAGATTTCATTCTTTGCCATTGACGAAGCACACTGTATCTCGCAATGGGGACACGACTTCCGGCCTGAATACACCCAACTGGGCTTTCTGCACAAAAGATTCGCGCGCGTTCCTATTATAGCACTAACGGCTACTGCCGATAAGATTACCCGCGATGATATTATACGCCAACTGGAACTGATAAAGCCGCAGGTGTTCATTTCATCATTCGACCGCCCTAACCTGAGCCTCACCGTAAAGCGGGAATTTGAGCAACGGGAAAAAGGTAAAGCGATTCTCGAATTTATCGGCAAGCACCCCGGAGAATGTGGTATTATTTACTGCATGAGCCGAAGCAAAACGGAGGCGGTAGCTACTATACTGCAGAAGCATGGCATCCGCACAGCTGTATACCATGCGGGGCTGTCGGCAGTTCAACGAAATACGGCACAAGACGATTTTATCAACGACCGTGTACAAGTGGTATGCGCCACCATCGCCTTTGGGATGGGTATCGACAAGTCGAATGTAAGATGGGTGATTCATTACAACCTCCCCAAGAATATCGAGAGTTATTACCAGGAGATAGGGCGTGCCGGGCGCGACGGACTACCGAGCGACACCGTGCTGTTCTACTCACTGAGCGACCTCATCCTGCTTACCAAGTTTGCCGTTGATAGCGGACAACAGGGGGTTAACATAGACAAGCTGCACCGCATGCAACAATACGCCGAAGCCGACATCTGCCGCCGCCGTATCCTGTTGAGTTACTTCGGCGAGATTACCGAGAAAGATTGCGGCAATTGCGATGTATGCAACAACCCCCCGAAACGGTTTGACGGTACGGTTATCGTACAAAAGGCATTGAGTGCCATTACCCGTACCGAACAACAAGCACCGGTAAGTACAATCATTGATATTCTGCGGGGAACCTACTCACCTGCCGTACGTGAGAAGGGGTACGATACCCTGAAAACATTTGGCGCAGGACGCGAAATCCCGGGACGCGACTGGCAGGACTACCTCTTACAAATGTTGCAAATGGGTTACTTCGAGATAGCCTACAACGAGAACAATCACCTGAAAATCACCGAAAGCGGCAATAATGTACTGTTTGGCCGAAACATTGCCCAACTGGTACATATTGTACGCAAGGAGCCGCCTGCACCGAAAGAGAAAGGACACAAGAAAAAGGCAGTAGTGATAGCCAAAGAGTTACCGATGGGGCAACCGGCCGTTGAGGACAAGAACCTGTTCGAGGAGCTTCGAGCCCTGCGCAAACAATTGGCAACGGCAGAGAGCCTGCCGCCTTATATTGTACTTACCGACAAGGTGTTGCACCAACTCTGTATTACCTGTCCTACTACATTAGAGGCTTTCGGGGAGGTAAACGGTATTGGCGAATACAAGAAGAAAAAATACGGGAAAGAGTTTATTGAGATTATCAAACAGTTTGTATAACCCCTCCACACATCAACGACATTGCTTCAAGCGGTCATGCAATTCGGCCGGAGGTACGCCTAACGAGATGGCTTTCTCATAATCGGTTTTGGCAGCTGCTTTCTTCTTTTGCGAGAGGTAGATATCTCCGCGAAGCAGGTAGGCTTCGGGAAGTGAGGCGTCCATGCCAATGGCTTTTTCTATATCGATCAAAGCCAGTTCGGTATGTTCCATATCATGCTCCACACCAGCACGGGATACGTATAGAGCTACATCGTCGGGGAATTCTACCAGAAGTTTATTCAACAGGTCGAGCGCTTCGCGGTACTTCCCTTCTTTTTGCTCCAACATAGCCAGCCCCAGCCTGCCGCTATAGCTTTGCGGATCGGTTTTCAGCAGGGAGTTATAGTCGGCGCGGGCACCGGAATAGTCGTGTTTCAACACATAAATATAAGCACGCATCAGCAAGGCTTCCTGTTGGGTGCGGTCGTCATCCAACACCTGGCAATAATCAACATAGGCACGGTTTATCTCGCCGCGTTCCAGGTAAAGGGCAGCACGATCTAACAAGATAGGGACGGCGCGCGGAGCCTTGTTCAGGGCAAAGGTGTACGATTCGATGGCATCGTCTATGCGTCCCAACCGCCGTTGCACCAGCCCCAGATTGGAGAAAAGCAAAGCATTATGGGCATTTTTGGGCTCCAGTTGCAAAGCCTGCTTAATAAGTTCTTCCGCCCGCACCAGGCTATCGGCTTGTATACACTCTACCGACTGTTCGGACAATTCCTGATACGTTTGTGCCACGGCAGGCAACACGCCCCCGAGCAACAAACAGGCTATAAACAATTTCTTCATTTCTGATTAATCTAATGGATAAGCATCGAAGGCAAACAGTTCGGTCGACAGGTAACGTTCGCCGGTATCAGGCAGGATGGCTACAATCATTTTGCCGGCAAACTCCGGGCGGGTGGCTACCTGACGAGCAGCATATACCGCAGCTCCCGAAGAGATTCCCGCCAGCAGTCCTTCGGTTTGTGCCAGTTCACGGCCGGCACGGATGGCTTCATCATCGGGCACCCCGATTACCTCATCCACTACAGTAGAGTCGTAGATACCGGGTATAAAATTGGCTCCAATACCTTGTATACGGTGCGGTTTGGCTTCGCCTCCTTGCAATACAGGCGATGCGGAGGGTTCTACCGCTACTACATAAATGTTCGGGTTGTGTTGTTTCAGTGCGCGGGCTGTACCACAGATGGTTCCGCCTGTACCTACACATGCCACCAATACGGCGATGTTGCCATCGGTGTCTTTCCAAATTTCCTCACCGGTAGTACGTTCATGGGCAGCGGCATTGGCAGGATTCTCAAACTGCTGTAAGATAACCGCACCGGGAATAGAGTCTTTCAACTCCTGCGCTTTGGTGATGGAACCGGCCATTCCCGCCAGGCCATCGGTGAGTACTATCTGCGCACCCAGCGCTTTAAGCAGGTTACGCCGTTCCAAACTCATAGTCTCGGGCATTGTCAAGATTAAATGGTATCCTTTGATAGACGCCACCATAGCCAACCCTACCCCGGTATTGCCACTGGTGGGTTCAATAATGGTAGCACCGGGAGTGAGCAGTCCACGGGCTTCGGCATCTTCAATCATCGAAAGTGCCACACGGTCTTTCACGCTGCCGCAAGGATTAAATGATTCCAGTTTGCCGATAACGGGCATACTCATATCATGTTTAGCACAATAACCCGACAGTTGTAACAGCGGTGTATGCCCTATTAAATCCGTTAAACTCTTAGCAATCTTTGACATATCTATTTCGTTTTATGACGGTGAACGCGCAAAGATAAAGAAAAGAATTGTACCTTTGCGAGCATGTAATCTTTTTTAAGTTTAGTTTATGAAAAAGAGAATTGTCGAATTCTTTGTCACCTATTTCCTTTTTGTATTCATCTTTTTGTTGCAAAAACCTCTGTTCATGTTTTATTACAGAGACTTGTACGGTGCTGTAGGGGCAGGCGACTGGCTGCGAGTCATGCTGCACGGGCTTCCGCTCGACTTCTCTTTGGCGGGTTATCTTACCATCCTTCCGGGACTCGGGCTACTGGCATCCGTATGGACCATTCACCCGGTTCTTTATAAAATACAGCGTATTTACTTTGTACTTATTTCGGTATTACTGGCATGTATATTCGTAGGCGACCTCGGACTGTACGCTTACTGGGGCTTCCGGCTGGACTCTACCCCGCTGTTTTACTTCTTCTCTTCTCCCAAAGATGCACTGGCAAGTGTCAGTTTCGGAATTGTGGCACTGGGGGTAGTGGCAACTGTTGTGTATGCCGCCCTGCTGTATACAGTGTTCTACTTCGTACTGCTTCGCCGCAAACAGGTATTCAAAATTCCATTTAACCGATTAACCATCTCGGCAGTAATGCTCCTGCTTACCGCCTTGCTTATCCTCCCCATCCGCGGAGGGTTCTCGGTAGCCGCCATGAATATCAGCAAGGTATATTTCAGCAGTAACCAGCGGTTGAACCATGCTGCCATTAACCCCTGTTTCAGCCTGATGGAATCATTGTCGCGCCAAACTGATTTTGACAAGCAATACCGTTTCCTGCCCCCTGCAGAAGCCGACCGCCTGTTTGCCACGATGGTAGGCAAACCTGTATCCGATTCTATTCCGCAACTCTTTAACACCGAACGTCCCAACATCCTGATGGTCATCCTCGAAGGATTCTCCTCACACATCATGGCTACGCTGGGAGGCGAAGCTAACATTGCCGTGAATATGGACTCGTTGGGACAAGAGGGGGTACTCTTTACACACATGTACGCCAACAGTTTCCGTACCGACCGCGGACTGATGTCAATCCTGGCGGGATATCCTGCGCAACCCACCACGAGCCTGATGAAGTATCCGCACAAAACCCAGAGCCTGCCATCCATACCCGCCTCCCTGCGGGAAGCCGGTTACGACCTGGCCTATTATTACGGGGGCGATGCCGACTTTACCAACATGCGTTCATTCCTCGTTTCAACGGGCATAGAGAAGATTGTGTGCGACAAAGACTTTGCCTTGAGCGAGCGGTTGAGCAAATGGGGAGCGCATGACGATGTGGTATTTAACCGCCTGTTGAGCGACCTCAAAACAGAGCCGCAAACCCCGTTCTTCAAAATCCTGCAAACATCGAGCAGCCACGAGCCTTTCGAGGTTCCTTTCCGCCGCCTGGCCGACGACCGCGCCAACTCGTTTGCCTATGCCGACAGTTGCCTGGGCGACTTTGTACGCCAATACCGTGAACTGCCTCAGTGGAAGAATACAGTAATTATCCTGGTGCCCGACCATCAGGGAGCGTACCCGCCGGATTTGGATAACTTCGCCTTCTCCCGTTATGAAATTCCACTTATTTTCGTGGGAGGAGCCGTGAAAGAACCTGTACAGGTGAACACATTGGGCTCACAAATTGATATTGCCGCCACCCTGTTGCCGCAATTAGGGCTACCGCACGAAGTTTTTACCTTCAGCAAAAACCTGCTGAATCCCGCTTCGCCACACTTTGCCTACTTCACCTTCCCTAATGCATTCGGCATCAAAACGGAAGATAATGAAGTGGTATTCGATTGCGAATCGAATACCGTAATTAGCGAAAGCGGCACGCATCCCAACGAAGAACTGCTCCGAGGAAAAGCCTTCCTCCAAAAAGTATACGATGATATTGCTAAAAGATAACCCATTATGATAAACGATATTCTACAACAACTTACACAGGCCGATGAGCAACTGTTGCTCTTTCTGAACGGCATGCACACCACCTTTGGCGACTATTTTTGGTTTGCCTTTACCGGTAAATTTATTTGGGTACCCATGTATGCTGCCCTGCTGTATGTAGTGTTGCGCAGTTCGCAACGCAAAACGGCTTTATTTGTAGTACTTGCCATTGCACTGACTATTACCCTTGCCGACCAGACTTGTGCCACCGTTATCCGCCCGGTAGTAGCGCGCCTGCGCCCGTCGAATTTGGAGAACCCGCTCTCGGAGTTTATACACATTGTGAACGGGAAGCGCGGGGGCATGTACGGGTTTCCGTCCTGCCACGCCACCAACTCGTTCGGACTGGCATTTATGGTGATGTACCTTTTCCGCAACCGTTGGCTCACGACGTTTATCCTGATATGGGCGGCGCTTAACTCCTACTCGCGGCTGTACCTGGGTGTACATTATCCGGGCGATATCCTGGTGGGTACCATCGTAGGTTTCTGTGCTGCTTCGGTAGTGTACTTCCTGTTTTGCCTGGTTGCCAAACAGAAGAAAGTAGAACTCAAACAACCCCAATATTTTATTTATACCGGGGTGCTGACTGTGATAGGCATTGCAGGCTATGCTCTCTTTATGACACTTTAAAGATATGCTCCGTATTTCCTAAAGAGAGCTTCGACGTTATTAGATGGTATGTCATGTACCAATCGTAAAACCGTTGAATCCCTTCTTCAATGGAAGTCGATGGTTTGTATCCGAAATCGTGTTGCAGCCGGGATATATCAGCACAGGTACGTAACACATCTCCGGGCTGCATCTCTGTAAACATCTTCACAGCTTTTCGTCCGCTCACCTGCTCTATGACGGATATAAAATCCATCAGATTCACCGGTTCGGAGTGCCCGATGTTGTAAATCCGGTAAGGTATCTCGGCTTCCGATGGATGCTTAACAACCATCAGGATTCCCTCAATCACATCATCAATGTAGGTAAAATCCCGTTGCATCTGCCCATAGTTAAACACCTTGATGGGTTTGCCATGCAGTACGGACTCCAAAAACAGATACGGCGCCATGTCAGGACGCCCCCAGGGTCCATAAACCGTAAAGAAACGAAGTCCTGTGGTGGGTACTCCGTACAGTTTACTGTACACATGCGCCATCAGTTCATCCGACTTCTTGGTGGCCGCATAGAGACTCACCGGACTATCTACCTGGTCGGACTCGGCATAATGTTCATGCGTATCGAGTCCGTATACACTGCTCGAACTGGCATACACCAGGTGCTGCACCGAGTGGTGACGGCAATTTTCCAATATATTCAGAAAACCTATCACATTAGATTCCACATACGTGTAGGGGTTCTCTAATGAATAACGTACTCCCGCCTGTGCCGCCAGGTTCACCACAATTGTGAATTGCTCCTTTGCGAAAAGGCGTTCAAGTCCTTCCCGGTTAGTCAGGTCGAGCTTGATAAACCGGTACAAAGGATATGTGGCACTCTGCACAGGCTGCCCCTCTATTATATTCTGACGGGCAATACCTGTATCGGCCAACCGTGCATACTTCAATTCAACATCATAATATGAATTGATATTGTCCAGCCCCACCACCTCGCAATGAGTGGCTGCCAGGGCTTTCACCAAATGAGAACCGATAAATCCGGCAGCGCCACTAACTAAAACTTTCATACTGTTCTTTTTTATAAAGGTACAATCCAATACATGCCAGATTTAAACTTGGCTTTGTGTTCAAGAAAATCCATCAAGACCTTATCCTTTTCCGCCTTTGGAGCAGCTATCATCAGTACAGTACCGGCACTCGCGCCGTGTAACACCTCTTCAGTAGTCACCACCCGTACATCTTCATGCAGAAACACATCCATACTCTCCGATCTCGGGATATAAAGCGTAGAGTAACCTGTCAGTTCTTTGTATTTGGACACCTCCATTGCCTTGCGGCATAATTCGGCATATCCCAATTCACCATTGATATACACCAGCGCCCACCCACCTACAAAAATGGAGGTAAACAACGAAACTGCCAATGAAACAATTGCCCGGTACAACTGCTTCTTGTAGTAAAGGAAAAAGAATGTTATAATGCCACCCAACGTAAGCAAACCGGCAGTGATATAAATCAGCGGATGTTGCAGGTAGGTAAGGTTGTTGTCAAAATAGGGAAGATACATCAACCCAAAGATGGCGAAAATACAAACTACCGTCGGGATGGCTACCGCTAAGGCCAACCAATGGTTCCACCGGAAACGTGCCAGCATCAGCACAGCCAGATAGATAATGAACGGATAGGCGGGCAACAAATAGATAGCCAGCTTAGAACTGATACACGAAAGTACGACAAACGTAGTAATCGTCACTGTCAAAAGAAAGCGTTCAAGGTCTGAACGGATATATCCGCGCACCCATCCGGCAATGATTACTCCAACGAGCAGTAACGACCAGGGAGCCAACGAATACCATATCGTAATCAGGTAATAATAAAAGGGCTCTTCGTGGTGGAAAGAGTTTACGGCACGGTCAACCGTCTGGTGAAACAGCAGGTTGTGCAGGTAGTCGTAACCGGCTTCGTGATAAACCGCACCAAACCAAGCTCCAAAACCGACAAGCAGTACCAGCCAGGTTCTCCATCCCCAGTAACGGCCAACGGTACGGATGCGTTTCGTCAACAACAGGAATACAAGGGTAGACAGCAAGGGAATAATAAATCCAACAGGCCCTTTGGTAAACACTGCCAGGAAAATATATACAGGAAACAGCCAGGCATTCCGATGATTACCCTCCGGGTCTTTCAACATCTTATAGAATGTATACAAAGAGAGTACTATAAAAAAGGCCATCAGCATATCCATGCGCAACACAATGGAAGCTCCCGTAAAAAGCCCGCAGCTCATCAACATGAAACTACTTAACAAGCGTTCGTTCTGCCCGGCTTCTGCACTCACCCACTTGTTCATTACTGCTACAATGCCTAATGCCGGAAGCACGGAGAACATGGAAAGAAATCCCATATAGTATCCGCCGCACAACCATTTCCCGAACATGAGTATCCAGAAATAGAGCGGCGGTTTGTCGGCATAAGGCATGCCCTGGTTGGTAAACGTAAAGAAGTGACCGTTAGCCAGCGCTTCATCGACAATACTCAGGTAACGCAGTTCATTGCCGGAAGTATAATCGCGTAGAATGAGTACAGGCAATAATGCAATAAGAATCAATAGGTAATACTTAATTTTCATAATCAGGTTGTTTAATTGAGGTATGATATCCGATTACCAGGTTGCGGGAGTAAGCCACAAAGCCTACCGACTGACCCAATACCAGCACCGGATCCAAACGAATTATTCCGTAAATAACTATAATGAGCGAACCTACCAGACTAATAATCCAGAATCCCGCCGGAAGAAGCGACTCCTTGCTGCGATAAGAGTACAGCCATTGATACACAAACCGAAGTGTAAAGATAACCTGCCCCGCACTGCCGAGAATCAGCAACCAGAGCGGTATTTGTTCATTCTTCAGGAAGTTGTCCGCAAAGTGCCCCGCATCATTCAGCATCAGTGCACCCACCAGTACGGGAGTAAGCACAAGCACTGCTTTAAACAACCGGGGTACCTTTTGCCACCACCCTTTCTCGTTGAGGTTCCATAGGTAAATATAATAAGCAATAAACTGTCCCAGGATGATGGAGAAGTCATCACGCAGCCAACCGTACCAGCACAGCAGGTAAGAACCGGCAATGCTTAACACCCAAAAGAGTGTAGGCGATTCTACCCGCTTCGATTTCTCGGAGAGCAGCCATTGCACCAGGATACGGGCCGAGAACAGTATCTGTGCCAGAAAACCGACACTAAAGACAAACAAACTCTCTTTCACGGTCAACTCTTTAAATTAGTATCAGCAACCTGATAGTTGATGTATCTTTTCTTCATCCAACGATAAGCGAAGCAATCGAGAAAAGGCGAAACCAGCCTGTTCCACAGATGATATTTGGACACCCCCGCCGTACGCGGAAAATGACGAACGGGCACCTGCTTCACCCTACCCTCCTGCAACAAAATAAGCGCAGGCAGAAACCTGTGCATACCGGTAAAGAACGGCACACGTTTGGCATACTCGGTATGCAGCACCTTCAACGGGCAACCGGTATCCTCTACACCGTCATGCGTCATCATCCGCCTGAATCCGTTAGCTATCTTCGACTGGAGTTTCTTAAAGAAGGAATCCTTGCGATTAGCACGGATTCCCATTACCAGTTCATAGTCGGTTACGTGTTCCAATAACAGGTTGAAATCTTCGGGGGTAGTTTGAAGGTCGGCATCCATATAACCTACGTAGCTGGACCCGGTATAATCGATGCCTGCCTTAATGGCGGCACTCAATCCTGAATTTCGGGCCAGGTCGATGTAAAAGAAATCCGGATGTGCATTGCACGCGGCCTGAATACGTTCCCGGCTTCGGTCTTTTGACCCGTCGTTCACAAACAGGACACATGTTTTATACAGCGCAGCAGGGAGATACTCATCCAGTCGCCGGGTGAGAGCCTCTATATTATCTTCTTCATTGTATACTGGTACAATGATGGTAAAGCGGTAGTTTGTAGTTGCATTCATGAATATAAAATGTCACAATTTGTCTTATAACAAACAATACTTCTAAAAGTTAATAGAAGCACTTACATTTTTGAGCATACCCAGAATCTGTTAAACAAAAAGCTCCGGGCTTGTCATCAACAAACCCGGAGCTCCAGCTATCTATTACAAGAATATTGTTTATGCCTTGCTGATGTAATCGGCAATCCACTTACCTACTTCCGAACATTTGTAAGCCAGTTCACCTTCCACCTGAATATCCTGTGTACGGATGTTCTGTGCCATCGATGCATCTACTGCTTCACGAATCAAGGCAGCTTCGACTTTGAGTCCGAATGCATAATCGAACATCATTGCAGCCGACAGGATGGTAGCCAACGGGTTGGCTATGTCTTGTCCGGCAGCCTGAGGCCATGAGCCGTGAATAGGTTCGAATACCGAAGTGTATGTACCGATGGAAGCCGAAGGCAGCAAACCCATAGAGCCGGTAATAACCGATGCTTCGTCGGTAAGGATATCGCCAAACATGTTTTCGGTTACCATTACATCGAACGAGGTAGGCCACTGGATAAGACGCATGGCGGCATTGTCCACAAACATGAATTCGGTTTCTACTTCGGGGTATTTGGGTGCAATTTCTTTGGAAACTTCGCGCCACAAACGAGAGGTTGCCAGTACATTGGCCTTGTCGACCACGGTTACTTTCTTGCGACGCTCCATGGCATATTCATAAGCCAGGGTCACGATGCGTTCTACCTCTTCACGACTGTATACACAGGTATCATAAGCCGTATTACCGTCTTCGCTACGACCTTGCGGGCGACCGAAATACATACCACCCGTCAATTCACGGATACACATAAAATCGGCACCACGTACCAGTTCGGCACGTAACGGCGATTTATAAAGAAGGCTCTCGAAGGTAGTTACCGGGCGAATGTTGGCGTACAAGCCCAACTTCTTACGCATGGCCAGCAAACCTTGTTCGGGACGCACCTTGGCGGCTGGGTTATTATCGAATTTCGGATCGCCTACGGCACCAAACAACACGGCATCACTCTTCATACAGAGTTCGTGCGTTTCGTCGGGATACGGGTTACCCACCTTATCAATAGCGGTAGCTCCGCAGATTCCATACTCGTAGTTCAACTCGTGACCAAACTTCTCACACACGGCTTTGGTGGCATCAAGCGCCACAGCAATAATCTCGGGACCAATTCCGTCGCCCGGGAGGACAGCAATATTCAATTTCACTTCTTTGTATTTATTTATTGTTTCATTCTTTGAAACCATTAGTTTCACGGTGGGAAACTCTCAGTTTCATGCCTTGAAACTAATGGTTTCACACCGAGAAACACGTTGTTTCATGCCTTGAAACTATTTGTTTCACTCTATTCAATTATATTCAGCATCTTAATGGTTGCTTTGATGGCGGCTTCCGTCTGGTCGGCATCCAGGCCACGGGTACGGAACACCTTGCCTTCGTGGCTCCAGGTAATAACCGTTTGTACAAAAGCATCGGTTCGTCCGCCCGGCGGAATGGTTACGGCGTAATTTATCAGCATGGGGAACTTGCGCCCTAATGTAGTCTTGTAAATCTTACGCAGCGCCCGCACAAAAGCATCGTACTGACCGTCGCCTGAGGAGCTTTCCTCGTACAACTTCCCATCTATCTCGATACTCAAGGTTGCCATGGGCTTCAGTCCATTGGCCAAAGTTACGAAATAACTCTTCAGTTGTACTTTGTTGCCGATACTTTCCTGTTTCAGCACGTCGGAGATGATGTACGGAAGGTCTTCCTGGGTAACGAGTTCTTTCTTATCACCCAACTCAATGATGCGTTCGGTTACCTGCTTCATCGACTTTTCGTCCAACTCCAGACCCAACGATTCCAGGTTCTTGCGGATGTTGGCCTTGCCCGATGTTTTGCCCAATGCATACTCACGTACCCTGCCGAAGCGTTCGGGCAACAAATCGTTGCAGTACAGGTTGCTCTTGTTATCGCCATCGGCATGTACACCGGCCACCTGGGTAAACACATTCTCGCCCACAATAGGTTGGTTGGTGGGAATAATGATACCCGAGTACGACTCTACCACCCGGCTTACATCGTTCAGGCGGCTCTCGTCAATATTGGTTACCGCATTGAAGTGGTCTTTCAGGATGGCTTGCACGCTGGACAACGGCGCATTACCGGCACGTTCGCCCAACCCGTTGATGGTGGTGTGCAGCCCCTTTACGCCCCCCAACACGGCAGCCAGTACATTACTTACCGCCAGGTCATAATCGTTATGCGCATGGAAGTCGAAATGTGTATCGGGATATTTGCGAACCATCTTGCGGACAAATTCCAGGGCAAGCAACGGGTTCAGGATACCCAATGTATCGGGTAACATGAAACGTTTGATGTTGGCTTGTTTCAAGGTATCTACCATTTGGAACACATACTCCGGCGAGTTCTTCATCCCGTTGCTCCAGTCTTCCAGGTAAACGTTTACCTCGATATCCATTTCGTTGGCATAGCCCACTACTTCCAAAATATCCCCGATATGTTCCTCGGGGGTTTTCTTGAGTTGACAAGTGCAGTGGCGCAACGAGCCTTTGCAAAGCAGGTTGATTACCCGGCAACCGGTGGAACGTATCCACTCCAGCGAGTTGCGGCCGTCGACAAAGCCCAGCACCTCTACTTTGTGTAGCAGGTTACGGCGGGCTGCCCAGTCGCATATCATCTTCACGGCACCGAATTCACCTTCGGATACCCGTGCAGAAGCAACTTCCACACGGTCTACCTTCAGTTCTTCGAGCAGCAGACGGGCAATCATCAGCTTTTCATGGGGCACAAACGATACGCCGCTGGTTTGTTCGCCATCGCGGAGCGTTGTGTCCATTATTTCTATTTTCGGGGAATTGCTGTTCATCGGTTGGCTTCGAAGGCTTCAATTTTACTTTTGTTGGATAGCAGGAAGTCGATATCATCTAAACCCTGCTCCAGGCAATGCTTCTTGTAAGCATTGATTTCGAATATTTCGCTCTTACCTGTTGCTTTGTTGGTGATGGTCTGCGCGGGCAGGTTTACTTCTACTTCCATCCTAGGATTGGCGGCAATCGAGTCGAACAGTTCAGCCAGGAACTCCTCGGTAACCACCACCGGCAATACGAAGTTGTTCAGTTCGTTGTTTTTGTGAATATCGGCAAAGAAGCTCGATACCACCACGCGGAAACCATAGTCGGCAATGGCCCAGGCAGCGTGCTCGCGACTGGAACCCGAACCGAAGTTCTTACCGGCTACCAGCACTTGTCCGCCATAGGTAGGGTTGTTCAATACGAACGATTCAATTTTGTTGCCCTGCTTGTCGTACCGCCAGTCGCGGAACAGGTTCTCACCAAAACCTTCTTTGGTGGTAGCTTTCAGGAAGCGTGCAGGTATAATCTGGTCGGTATCCACATTCTCTAACGGAAGGGGTACACAGGTACTTGTCAGTATATTAAATTTTGCTTTCATCTTTTCGGGGTTTTAAAGGAGTTCTCTGGGGTCGGTTATCTTTCCTGTCACGGCAGCGGCGGCAGCTACCAACGGACTGGCAAGTAAAGTACGCGCACCGGGTCCCTGGCGACCTTCGAAGTTACGGTTACTGGTAGATACGGCGTACTTGCCTGCGGGGATCTTATCATCGTTCATTGCCAAACAAGCCGAACATCCCGGCTGACGAATGGCGAAACCGGCTTCGGTAAATACCTTATCCAATCCCTCTTCACGAATCTGTTTATCTACTTCCCAGGAACCGGGTACTACCCAGGCTACCACATTATCAGCTTTCTGCTTACCCTTCACGATGGAAGCAAAAGCGCGGAAGTCTTCAATACGTCCGTTGGTACACGAGCCGATAAACACATAATCAACCGGCTGACCGATGAGCGATTGTCCGGCTTCGAAGCCCATGTACTGTAACGACTTGGAGTATGAAACCTTGGCGGCTTCGTTCATGCCATCCATTACCGGAACGTTGGCAGTGATTCCCATACCCATACCAGGGTTGGTTCCGTAGGTAATCATTGGTTCAATATCGGCGGCGTTAATGCTGATTTCTTTGTCGAATACGGCATTATCGTCACTTTTCAAGGTCTTCCAGTAAGCCAGGGCTTTGTCCCATTCGGCACCTGCAGGGGCATTCTCACGTCCTTTTATATAAGCAAAGGTGGTTTCGTCGGGAGCTATCATACCACCACGGGCACCCATCTCGATAGAGAGGTTACACAGGGTAAGACGGCCTTCCATGGTGAGGTTGCGAACCGCTTCGCCGGCATACTCTACAAAGTAACCTGTTGCACCGCTGGTAGTCATCTGGGCAATGATGTACAATGCCATGTCTTTGGCAGTTACACCTTTACCCAATTTGCCGTTCACAGTGATGCGCATGGTTTGTGGTTTGGCTTGCAGAATACATTGCGAGGCCAGCACCATCTCCACTTCACTGGTACCTATACCGAAAGCGATAGCTCCCATGGCACCGTGTGTAGAGGTATGTGAATCACCACATACAATGGTCATGCCCGGCAGCGTGAGTCCGCGCTCGGGACCTACCACGTGGATAATACCATTCTTAGGGTGCATCATGCCGTAATGAGCCAGTCCGAAGTCGGCTGCATTCTTGGCCAGTGTATCTACCTGTGTACGCGAAACCGTATCTTCAATGGGTTTATCCTGATCGTGTGTGGGCGTATTATGGTCGGGCATGCAAATAATCTTCTCCGGACGGAGGCATTGGATACCCCGTGCCCGCATCGAGGCAAAAGCCTGCGGACTGGTTACTTCGTGACAGTACAATCTGTCGATATAGAGTTGCGTAGGACCATCTTCTACTTTGGTTACCACGTGCGCATCCCAGATTTTATCAAATAACGTATTCATCTGTTTATCTATTTAAACGGTTTTATTTCACAAATTTATTAATACAATCGATATATGCCTCTACCGAAGCGGCAATAATATCGGTATTGGCCCCAAAACCGTAGTACACCTGGTTATCGTACTCCACTTGCATGTGTACCTTACCCACGTCGTCACTACCTTTGCTAATAGCCTGGATGGTAAACTCTTTCAGAGTCATTTGGCGGCTGATAATTTTCTTCAGCGCTTTGATGGCCGCATCTACCGGACCGTTTCCGCTGGCTGCCGCTTCAAACTTTTCACCGGAGATAAGTAAACCCAAGCTTGCTACCGAACGTACACCTACGCCACTGGTTACCTGAAGGTAGTCCATCTTGATGCGGTGCTTGCTGCTACGCTCGGCACCTGCCAATACCAGGATATCGTCGTCGTGCACATCTTTCTTGCTATCGGCCAACTTGAGGAACTTTTCGTAAACCTCGTCAAGTTTGTCTTGTTCCAGCTCTACACCCAGTACCGAGAAACGGTGCTTCAAGGCGGCACGTCCGCTGCGGGCAGTCAATACAATCGAGTTATCGTCGATACCCACGTCCTGCGGATTGATAATTTCATACGTCTGGATGTTTTTCAATACACCATCCTGATGAATGCCCGATGAGTGGGCAAAGGCATTACGGCCCACAATGGCCTTATTAGGCTGCACCGGCATGTTCATCAGGCTAGACACCATGCGACTGGTGGGGTAAATCTTCTGTGTATTGATATTGGTTTCAATATTGATATCCTTATGGCTCTTCAGAATCATGGCAATCTCTTCCAATGCGGTATTACCGGCACGTTCACCGATACCGTTGATAGTTACCTCTACCTGACGGGCTCCGTTCAACACTCCACTGATGGTATTAGCCGTAGCCATTCCCAAATCGTTGTGGCAGTGGGTAGAGATAATAGCCTGGTCGATGTTCGATACATTGTCTACCAGATACTTAATCTTAGCTCCGTACTCACCTGGCAAGCAATAGCCGGTGGTATCGGGAATATTCACGATGGTAGCTCCGGCTTTGATAACCGCTTCTACTACGCGGGCCAGATACGCATTATCCGTACGTCCGGCATCCTCGGCATAGAACTCTACCTCATCTACAAAGCGGCGGGCATACTTCACGGCAGCTACGGCACGCTCAATAATCTCTTCGCGGTTGGAGTTGAACTTATACTTGATATGCGAGTCGGAAGTACCGATACCGGTATGTATACGTTTGCGTTTGGCATATTTCAGGGCATCAACCGCTACATCAATATCATTCTCTACCGCACGGGTCAACGCACAAATGGTAGGCCATGTTACAGCCTTCGATATTTCAATAACCGACTTAAAGTCGCCCGGACTCGACACCGGGAATCCTGCTTCAATCACATCTACCCCTAACATTTCCAACGCCTTAGCCACCTGAATTTTCTCAATTGTATTCAACTGGCATCCCGGTACCTGTTCGCCATCACGAAGCGTTGTATCAAAAATAAATAACCTATTGTCCATCTCTCTTTTTGTTTTATTTTTAGTATTTAAATATTTCCCATTAAAAAAAGCCTTTCACACTTGGAAGTGAGAAAGGCTTTTGTATTACTTATATCGTACACACATCTACGCACAGCACTCACTTCCACAGACCCTTGCCAGCAGAATAATAATACCACACAGTAGAATATATGTAAACGATTGATTCATCTTTGTCTCTCTTTTTATTTGACGTTGCAAAGGTAGGGATTATTTCTAACCAACCAAACAAAATATTACTTTTTTAATGAAATAAATTTCATTTCATAAGATAAATTAGTTCTAAAAGACTAATATATCACAACAAGATGACTAATTTTGTAGCAATAAAACAAAAGAAGGGGTAAAGTATTTAGTTACTTTACCCCTTCTTTCTATGCTAACACTACCAAAATGATTAGTTCTTGGCAGCTTCTTTGTCTTTGCAACATTCTTTCTTTTCCTGGTCGCAAGCACCTTTTTCCTTGCAGCAAGCGGCAGAATCCATTTTGCAACAAGCAGCAGAATCTTTCTTACAGCATGCAGCAGAGTCTTGCTTGCAACATTCTATCTTTGTAGAGTCAGCATCCGATGTAGCATCGGCAGCTTTCTTACCACCACAAGAAGTTACAGCAAATGTAAATGCAACGGCAACAGCGGCCAAAAACAACTTAGTCTTCATAATAATTAATTGCTTTAAATGATTTGATATTAGTGCGTTGCAAAGATAAGACAAAGAATTGACTTTCGCAAAAGTTGAGGTATATGTATACAAAAAAGCCCCTCCATCGGTTGATGAAGGGGCTTTCGAAAGACGGCGGTTACCTACTCTCCCACTGTTACGCAGTACCATCGGCGTGACAAGGCTTAACTTCTCTGTTCGGAATGGGAAGAGGTGGAACCCTTGTGCTGTAACCACCTGAATAAGGTGACACAATGTACAACAGCAAAGCAATTCAGTATATTTTTATAGCTGAACGTATACGCAAACCCTTGTTTGCAAGAAAAAAGTGAACGGGCAATTAGTATTGCTCGGCTTTGATATTACTACCTTTACACCTGCAACCTATCAACGTCATCGTCTATGACGACCCTAAGAAATCTAATCTTGTGGCCGGCTTCGTA
>JAVBVL010000040.1:0-34130 GCA_031554285.1 Bacteroides sp. | reverse complement strand
TATAACAAATACCCCCTCTTTTATAAAAAGAGAATCGGAAAGTACCCCCATACTTCCCGATTCCAAACAGTCAAAAATCGACCTTAATCAATTTATTAACTTAACACAATACAAAGATATGAGAAAAATTTCTTTGCAAGGGCTTTTTTGCCCAAAAAGTTTAGTGCTTAATCAAACATTACTCACTATGAAGATAACACTCTTCCTTCTACTGTTTGTAAGTTTTCAGGCATATTGCGAGAATGGATACTCTCAGAGTACGAAAATCAGCATTCCGCGTTCTAACCTGAAAGTAAGCGAATTGCTTACCAATATTGAATCCCAAACAGATTATCTGTTCGTTTATAACAAACAAAATGTGGATACCCGCCGGGTGGTAGAGGTATTTGCCGATGGTACTCCGGTTTCGGATGTACTTGCTCAAGCCTTCTCGAATACCGATATTCGCTATGTAATGGAAGGCCATAACATTGTGTTGACCAAGAACAGCGAAATTACCGCTTTTGTGCAACAGCAACAAGGTAAAGTAACCGTTAAAGGTACCATTACCGATACTCATGGCGATGTAATTATTGGCGCCAATGTATTGGAGAAGGGAACTACCAACGGTGCTATTACCGATTTGGATGGTAACTTTACTATTACTTTGCCGAAAGGTGCTGTACTTCAGGTTTCTTATATCGGATACCAGCCGCAGGAAATTACCATTACCAACCAAACAACTCTTAACATCAAAATGATGGAAGAATCGTTGACGCTGGATCAGGTGGTGGTAACTGCTATGGGTATTAAGAAAAAAGCAGCTTCGCTTACTTACTCTACTCAGGAACTGGGTGGCGACGAATTAACTCGCGCTAAAGACCCCAACCTGATTACAGCTTTGGCAGGTAAGTCGGCCGGTTTACAAATCAACAAGAGTTCTGCTGGTTTGGGTGCCTCGGCTAAGGTTTCTATCCGTGGTAGCCGTTCGGCTTTTGAAAATGGTAACAACCAACCGTTGTATGTAATTGACGGTGTGCCTATGTTGAATACTACGGCTGCTTCTACCAGTACCGTAATGGGTGGACAAAATGACGGTGTAAACCGTGATGCCGGTGATGGTATCTCCAATCTTAACCCGGACGATATTGAAAGCATGAGCATTTTGAAAGGTGCTTCGGCTGCTGCCTTGTATGGTTCACAAGCTGCCAATGGTGTAATCTTGATTACGACCAAAAGCGGTAAAGCCGGTATGCAGAAAGTAACTTTCTCTTCTAATCTTACTTTTGACAAGGCTGTATGTTTACCTAAATTCCAAAATAGCTATGGTTCTAGTGGTACAGACAGTTGGGGCGAAAAGAAAGCGTTGACTGATTATGATAATGCAGGTAAGTTCTTTAGCACCGGTGTTACGGCTATGAATTCAGTTTCATTTACTAGTGGTAACGAAAAGATGCAGACTTACTTCTCGTATGCTAATACAACAGCTAAAGGCATTATCGATTCCAATAAACTGCAGAAGCATAACATTACTTTCCGTGAAACAGCAAGTTTCTTCAACGACCGTTTAAAACTGGATGGTAGTGCTAACTTGGTGACTCAAACTATTAAGAATAGTACGGCTGCCGGTGGTTTGTACCTCAATCCGTTGGTGGATGTATATGGCTTCCCACGCGGAATGGATATGTCGGAATATGCCAATACGTATGAAAAGACTGAAGCCGGCAGAAATATGCCCTTGCAATACTGGTATACAGAGCCAAGTGAGTGGACACAGAATCCTTACTGGATTAAGAACCGTGTTACCAATAACAACAAACGTTACCGTGCTATGGCTTCTATAAGTGCTAATTTGAAAGTAACCGATTGGTTGAGTTTCCAAGCACGTGGTAATGTGGATTATATTAGTGACAAGTTTGAGCAAAAGATGTATGCTTCTACCGCTCCAAATATTACCGGTTCGTATGAAGGTAAACAGAACGGTCGCTATGTATGGTCTGAAAACCAGCAATACCAATATTATGGAGATATTATGGCCATGTTTAATAAGCAGTTCGGTCGTTTCTCACTGAATGGAGCGTTGGGTAGCAGTATCAATGTAAATACAGTGAACTCTTTGATGCTCGACTCTCGTATTGCTTCTTTGTATAAACCTAACTTGTTTACAGTAGCCAATATTGTAATGACTTCCAATGCGGCTGTTGAACAGGCAATTGATCAAAGACGTACTACACAATCTGTATTTGCAACAGCACAGTTTGGTTTAGATGATGCGCTTTATCTAGATCTTACAGCTCGTAACGACTGGTCGTCTACATTGGCTCATACCAGTAGTATGAAATCCGGTTTCTTCTATCCATCAGTAGGTCTTTCATGGATTCTTAATAAGGCTCTGAATTTACCTGAATGGATTAGCTTCTCCAAAGTGCGTGGCTCATGGGCGCAAGTAGGTAACGACTTACCTATTGGTATTACAAACCTTTCGGATGTAATCTCCGCTGGTGGCATTTTCCGTACAAATGATACCGATGGTAGTGGTAACTTGAAGCCTGAAATCAGTAGCTCTATCGAATTTGGAACAGAATGGAAATTTTTCCACAATCGTTTGGGTATTGATTTTACCTATTACGAAACCAACACAAAGAACCAATTGCTGCGTATGCCGACCAAAGCTGGTGAACGCTATGCTTATAAGTATGTAAATGCCGGTAAGATTCGTAACCGTGGTTATGAAATTTCATTGGATGCTACTCCGGTACTGACAGAAAATTTCCGTTGGAAAACCGCATTCAATTACTCTAAGAACGAAAACAAGGTAGTTGAGTTGCACCCTGACTATAAGACTATTGTTTACGGAGATCCTGATATTTCTATGGCTTATATCATGCGTGTAGTAGAAGGTGGTTCTTTGGGTGATATTTATGGTAACGCATTTGTACGCGGTGCCGATGGTAAAATTCAAGTAGGCAAGGATGGCACAATAGAGGTAAAAGGAGGTAGTAATACCTTGTTGGGCAACTGTAATCCAGACTTCTTGTTAGGATGGAGCAATACCTTTACGTATAAGGGATTCAGCCTTTACTTCCTGATTGATGGTCGCTTTGGGGGTGATGTAATGTCGTTAACTCAAGCTATGCTCGATCAAAAAGGTGTATCTGCAGCCAGTGGTGAAGCCCGCGACAGAGGCTATGCAGAATTTGGTGGACAGAAGTTTGACAAGGTCGAGAAGTTCTTCAAAACAGTAGGTGATAGAAACGGTATTTCTGAATACTATATGTACAGCGCTACCAATATCCGTTTGCGTGAGCTGTCTGTTAGCTACTCATTCCCGGCGACATTGTTGGCAAAAACCAAAGTAATCAAAGGCCTTGATTTGTCTTTGATTGGTCGTAACCTGTTCTTCTTCAAGAATGATGCTCCGTTTGATCCGGATGCCATCCTTTCAACAGGTAATACGCTGCAAGGTGTAGACGTATATGGTATGCCTACTACGCGCAACATTGGTTTCAACGTTAAATTTACATTCTAACTAAAAAATCGACCATTATGAAAAAGATACATAAATATATTGCTCTTTTATTGATTGGCGGAATGACAAGTTTTTCCGCATGTACTGATAATTTTGAATCGGACAATGCTTCAAAGACTGCTTTTACGGAAGAGTTGCAGGAGTACGATTACCAGAAATTTTTGCTGAAGTTTGAAATTCTTCAAACAGGTATCTACTTCAATTACAACTGGGGTGCCGGTACCAACTGGCCGTTCCAAGTGATGCAGAATCTCGGACAGGATATGTTTTCTGGCTATTTTCATGATATGAATCAGTCTTTCAATGATAAGAACTCTTCGTATGCATTGAATGATGGATGGACTGCTTCCAACTGGAATAATACGTATAGTTACATTATGCCGGAAGTAATTAAGTGTGCGGAGATTAATAAAGAACAACCGTCTTTGTTGGGCATCGCCGAAATCTTGAAGGTTACTATCATGCATCGAATCAGTGATGTGTATGGTCCTGTTGTGTACACTAAATTTGGACAAGAAGGTGATAATGTAGATACGCAAGAAGCAGCTTACAAGCAATTCTTCATTGACTTAGATAATGCACAAAAACTCTTGGATGAATTTATCAAAGCAAATCCCAGCGCAGAACCATTTGCGTCTACCGACTTGCTGATGCCGGAAGGCAAGCGTAACTTGAAGCAATGGATGAAGTATGCTAACTCACTTCGCTTGCGTTTGGCTATACGTATATCTAATGTAAGCAAGGACTTGGCTAAGGCAGAAGCTGCCAAAGCATTAGCCAATAGCTACGGTGTGATAGAAGGGGCAGACGAAACGGTGGCTGTAAATGCCAAAAGCGGTAAGTATACCAATCCGTTGGGCGAAATCAATTTATCTTGGTCAGAAGTATATATGGGTGCTACCATGGAGTCAGTGCTCAATGGGTACAAAGATCCACGTATGCCGAAGTTTTACAGCCCTGCTACAAGTAACAGTATAACTTGGAAAGATGATACAGGCGGAGAACATAGTCTTAGTACATTGTTTCCTATTGTAGGTACTTATAAAGGTGTTCCGCAGGGTACAGGTCTTACTACCGCTGACAATCGCTATAAGGCCCATTCCAAAAGTACCGTTTCACAATCAACCAATGCTATCTTGATGACAGCAGCTGAAGTGTGGTTCCTCCGCGCTGAGGCCGCGTTGAGAGGCTATACTTCTGAGGTTGCAAAGACATGCTACGAAACAGGTGTCAGGACTTCGTTTGAGCAATGGGGCGTAAGTGGAGCCGATACATATCTGCTCAGCCACAATGTACCGGCTGATTATAAAGATGCTTTTGATGTGAAGTATAACATGCAGGCTCGCATTACGACAACGCCCAACTGGGATGACGCAGCAGGCCAGGAGCAACAATTGGAAAAGATTGCTACTCAGAAATGGTTGGCTATGTATCCGGAAGGTTGCGAAGCATGGACCGAACAGCGTAGAACTGGTTATCCGAAACTGTTCCAAGTATTTGTCAACAACAGTGCTGGTGCTATCAGTACAGATGATATGATTCGTCGTCTTTTCTTCCCGGCCGACTTGCAGACAAGTAGTGCTTCTTTGTACAATGCTTTGAAAACCGCATTGGGTGGTGCTGATACCGGTGGCACTCGCTTGTGGTGGGATGCTGGAAAGAATAATTTCTAACACAAATACTCTATTAAAAAAGAAGAGGCTGCCTCCTAGTGTTCTGAGGCAGCCTCTGTTTAAGAAAACAGAATGAAAGAATCAAAATGTGTAAATGTTGATTAGTGGTGTTTTTCCGTATTAGTTTACCTTCGCAAGAAGGGTAGGAAAAAGATTGCAGGGAGTAAGGTTGAGAAACTTTACTCCCTTTTTGATGGATGACGTTTGGGGTTATTTTATGCGTACGTACGTACTTCTACTTCTCCTTTCAGCGCACTAAGGGCATTGGTTGCCAAGGCTTCCATCTCGTCCTCGCCGGGATAGATGTGTACGGGAGCCAGGAAGGAGATGCGCTCTTGCAGGCGGGAAGTCACGTAATCGGAGTAAGCAATGCCGCCTGTGAGCAGGATGGCATCTACTTTGCCGTATAGTACTACGGCGGCGGCACCTACACTTTTAGCGGTTTGGTATATCATGGCATCGAGTACCAGTTTGGCTTGCTGGTTGCCGGCTTCAATCATGGCTACAATGGCAGGTACATCTGTGGTACCTAAGTGGGCAGTCAAGCCGCCACGACCTGCAATGAGTTGGTGCAGTTCCTGTTGCGTGTACTGTCCGCTGAAGCAGAGGTCTATCAGTTGGGCAGTGGGTAATGTTCCGGCACGTTCGGGCGAGTGTGGGCCTTCGCCGTCGAGTCCGTTATTTACATCGATGGCACGTCCCTGTTTATGCGCGGCTACCGTAACTCCTCCTCCCAGGTGACAAACAATGAGATTCAGTTTATTGTAGCTTGTACCTTGCTCGCGGGCAAAGCGGCGGGCAATGGCGCGATGGTTCAGTGCGTGCCAGATGGCTACCCGCGGTAACAGGGGCGAACCGGTAATGCGGGCTACGTCGTCCAACTCGTCTACTACTACCGGGTCGGCAATGAAGGCGCGGCAGTGGGGAATGGCGGCAGCCAGCTCGGCAGCTATGAGGCAGCCCAGGTTACTGGCGTGTGTATGTGTGGCATGGGTAGCATCGTGGCACATGGCTTCGTTTACTTCGTACACACCGCCGGGGATGGGTTTTATCAATCCCCCACGTCCTATTACGGCATCAAACTGGAAGGGGATTTGTTCCTTCTCCAACTCTTTAAGTACCAGGGATTTGCGGAACTCGAACTGGTCGGTTAGTTTGGGGTATATGGATAATTCCTCTGTACTATGCCGCAGGCTGCGTACCAACAGTGGTTGTTGGTCGTTGTAAACGGCTATCTTGGTCGACGTGGAACCGGGATTGATGACTAATATCTTCATACGTATACGCAATTAGCAGGTGAGGCACGCCATGGCGATGCTGTAATATTTGGATAAACCGGAATCGCTACGCGAGGGCAGTACTACCGGGCAGGTAGGACCTTGCAACAAGCCCGCCGTATCGCTGTTGGCAAACAGTGACATGGACTTGTAGAAGGTATTGCCCGATTCTATATTGGGGAATATCAGCACGTCTGCCTGACCGTTAATGTGTGAGGCAATACCTTTGATGTCGCCACTTGCCTGCTCGCAGGAGGTACGTACATCGAGCGGACCGTCGATGATTACATCACCAAACTCACCCGCTTCGGCCAACTCGACGATGTTTACATAGTCCAATGAATGTGGAAACTTGGCGCTTACCTTCTCCGTGCAATGAATCAAGGCGATGCGCGGCTGCTCAATACCGAACCGGCGGCAGGCGTGGATGGCGTACCATATCATCTCGATGCGTTGTTGCAGGGTAGGGCGTGGGATAACCGCCGCATCCGAGAAGAACAGCAGTTTGTTATACGTGGGAATCTGCATGAGCGACAGGTGTGTGAGTATTTTCCCCCGTGGGAGTAGCCCCTTTTCTTTGTCGAGAATGGCATGTAGCAGATTATCCGTATTAATAATACCTTTCATCAGGATATCTGCTCCCCCTTCGCGCACAATGCGCACGGCTTCGCGCGCTGCCTCATCGGGGTCGTCAATGTGGATGGTTTGTACCAAATCAGGATATTGCTTCAGCGTGGGATACTTCTGCAGGATGGCAGAGTCGCCAATCATCAGGAACTCGGCGATGCCCTCTTCGAGTGCGCGCGCAATGGCGTACTCCGTATTGGGGTCGTTGGCACACACCACGGCAATCTTTTTCCGTTGGTTTACTGTTTTTAGGTGGGTTGTAAGTTGGTCGAAACTGCGTATTGCTTCCATAACGTCATGGTTTTGAGCAAATATCCGAAAAAGGATTGAATCGCACAAGAGGAGATGTGATAAAAATGCAATGAATATGTAGCATTTTGTTAGATTACCCGGTTTTTATCGCTGCCGATTCATAAATGCTTTGATTTGTTCGCTCATTTGCGCCATGCCTTTTATAGAAGGATGCCCTGCTTTCTTATCGATGTTCTGCAGTTCGATGAGCGGAACCTGGTAGTGTTGGCATATCCGCTTTACCGATTCGTTGATTTCGGCTTTCAGCTCGGAGTTCAGCACGAAATAAATCTCCACGTTGGGATAGTAATCGGTCATGAAGTTGAGCAAGTACGCCATGGCAGGACGGAACTTATACAAATCTTCCTTGCTCCAATTAGTATACTGATACTCCCCGATAGGTGCGCCTGCCCAACTGTCGTTGGTAGCTCCCACAATGAAAATGATGTCCGGGCATCCCAGGTTATTCATGCGGGTAATGAAGGATCGGTCGCTGTAGTCTTCCTGGCGATAGCCCGTGTTACAGATGGTAGAACCCGAGAAAGCGTTGTTTACGCAGAGGCGGTAACCGTTCTCTTTGATAAACTGGTGCCACCAGGTTTGCTTCACCGTCTGTACATCGGTTTCGTATTTGGGAGTTGCGTAGTACCAGATGCTGTTGGTATCCGGCTGCAGGTATCCTTCAAAGGTAGAGTACGAATCGCCTAAGATAGATACCGATTTACGACTTTGTGCCGAACAGAAGTTTACGCATATCAATGCGATGAGCAGGGCTGAAAATACTTTCTTCATGGGTAGATTGTTTTAAATGGTTTGTTCTTCGTACCACAAAAGTATAAAAATCCGTGAACCTGTTGAAGCAGTCAACCAAATTTTACCTTACATTTGCAGAAACTATAGCAGATTATGGAACAATTGATATTTCCTCCGTACCTACAGCCGGGCGATAAAGTAACCATCCTGTCGCCCTCCAGTAAAATTGACAAGATGCTGCTCAAAGGAGCCAAAAAGCATTTGGAGTCCTGGGACCTGGAAGTGGTGATGGGAAAGCATGCCGGAAATTCCCACGGGAAGTATGCCGGTACTATCAAACAATGTACTACCGACCTGCAATCGGCGCTCGACGACCCCGAAATAAAAGCCATTCTTTGCAGCCGCGGCGGATACGGTGCCGTACACCTGGCAGATAAGCTCGACTTTACCCGCTTCCGTGAACAACCCAAGTGGCTGATGGGTTTTAGTGACATTACCGTGTTGCACAACCTTATCCAGTATAACGGCGTAGCTTCGCTGCACTCGCCCATGGCGCGCCATTTAACGATGATGCCTGCCGACGACCCTTGCACGTTGCACCTCAAGAATATACTGTTCGGTAACCTGCCCGCTTATACCTGCGAGAAGCACAAGCTGAACAAGCAAGGTACGGCGCAGGGTATTCTGCGTGGAGGCAACATGTCGGTGTTCTACGGCCTGCGCGGTACACCGTTCGATATTCCCGCCGAAGGTACCATCCTGTTTATTGAAGATGTAAGCGAACGTCCGCACTGCATCGAGCGTATGATGTATAACCTCAAGTTGGGGGGTGTACTGGAGAAACTTTCCGGGCTTATTATTGGCCAGTTTACCGAATACGAAGAAGATAAATCGCTGGGTAAAGACCTGTACGGAGCCTTGGCCGATTTGGTGAAGGAGTACGATTACCCCGTTTGCTTTAACTTTCCCGTGGGGCATGTTGACTACAACCTGCCGCTTATTAACGGCGCCCGGGTAGAGCTGAACGTGGGCAAGAAGGCAACCGATTTGAAGTTCATTTGTTAATTAATCATTCTGCGCGAAGCGCACCCTACCGGAAATTAGTACCTTTGAGGCACTTACTTAGATAATTTGTCATGATGAAAAAGAAAACAACTATGATAGTGTTTGCCAGTCTGATGCTTGTTGCCTGCCTCTCCTGCGGCGGAAACAAAGCCAATACTACCGGAACAGAGGAAGAGCAGGTGTTGGTAAAAGCACCCGAGTTTGATGCCGACAGCGCGTACAGCTATGTACAGGCGCAGGTCGACTTTGGTCCGCGCCTACCCAATACTCCGGCGCATGTAGCCTGTGGTAACTACCTTGCCTCTACGTTAGAGCGTATGGGCGCCAAGGTAACCAATCAATATGCCGATTTGGTACGGCACGATGGCGTACTGCTCAAAGCTCGTAACATCATCGGTTCCTACAAACCCGAAAGCAAGAAACGCGTGGTGCTGTTTGCCCATTGGGACACCCGCCCTTGGGCAGATAACGACCCCGACCCGAAGAATCATCGTACTCCGGTATTGGGTGCTAACGATGGAGCCAGTGGCGTAGGTGTGCTGTTGGAGATAGCCCGCCTGTTGCAACAAGAACAACCAGCTTTAGGTATTGACCTTGTATTGTTGGATGCCGAAGATTCCGGATTGTCGGGTAATGACGATTCGTGGTGTCTGGGTGCACAGTATTGGGCACGTAATCCGCACGTGAAGGGGTACAATGCCCGCTTTGGTATTCTGCTCGATATGGTAGGCGGCAAAACGGCTACCTTCCTGCGCGAAGCATACTCTGAGAGATATGCCAGGGATGTGAATAAGAAAGTATGGAAGAAGGCTAACGACCTGGGTTACGGACGCTACTTTGTAAATGAAAAGACCGGCGGCGTAACCGACGACCACGTGTATATCAACCAACTGGCACAAATACCCACTATCGATATTGTATCGTATTATGCCGAAGGCAGTTTTGACCCCACGTGGCATACGGTAAACGATAATATGGACAACATCTCCCGTTCTACCCTCAAAGCGGTAGGACAAACGGTGCTTGGAGTGATTTTTAATGAAAAATAAATAACATGTCAATTAACGAACTACAAGACGAGGTCATTGCCGAATTCAGTGACTTTGACGACTGGATGGACCGCTACCAGTTGCTTATCGACATAGGAAGCGAGCAACCGCCGCTCGACGAGAAGTATAAAACAGAACAAAACCTGATTGAAGGTTGCCAAAGCCGCGTATGGCTGCAAGCCGACCTGATAGACGGAAAGGTAGAGTTCTGTGCCGAGAGTGATGCGCTCATTGTAAAAGGAATCATCGCCCTGTTGGTCAAAGTAGTTTCAGGACATACGCCCGATGAGATTCTGGATACCGACCTCTATTTTATTGAGAAGATTGGACTGAAAGAACACCTGTCGCCCACCCGCAGCAACGGCCTGCTATCCATGGTGAAGCAGATGAGGCTGTACGCGTTGGCATTTAAAGCGAAGGGAAATTAGCCATGAGGTACACGCCTGTTGTTATTCTTATCTTGATGGTGGCCTTATTTATCAAGCTACCCGGTGGAGAGTTTATGTCGATTGACTTTTCGATGAAAGCCTTTGCGGGATTGGCTATACTGGTGTACGGCTATCGTACCTACCTGGTATTCAGGAAGAAAAAGGAAGACTAAAAATAAAGAGAACAAAGAAGGGGAGGGTTGACTATCAATCTTCCCCTTCTTTGTATTCCAAAATATCGCCCGGTTGACAATCGAGTTCTTTACAGATTGCTTCCAGTGTAGAGAAACGGATGGCTTTTGCCTTCCCCGTCTTAAGAATGGAAAGGTTGGCCGGAGTAATATCCACTTTCTCGGCCAACTCACTCAGCGAAATCTTCCGCCGAGCCATCATAATATCTAAATTTACTATAATACTCATACTTTCTTTCGTTTAAACGGTCAGGTCTTGTTCTTCTTTAATCTTTACACCTACTGCGAATATTTCGGCAAACAAGATGGTAACCATAATCAGGGTCCAGTCCATTCCGAACTCTGCCCCTCCTATTACTTTATAGCCCGGTATCTGCACCTGTTGCAAGGCATAATGGGTATTTAATTTCTCAAATATCCAAATAAGTAGATAGGCAATTGCCTGTACATAGGCAAAAAAACGTAGGCGACTCACGTTACTTTCAGTGAACACATCCTTCTTGGAAACGGACCATAGTAACCGGATGAGGCGATAGAATCCTCCAATGTAGGCTAATCCAGCAAGGAAGATAAGCGGGTAAAATAAGAAAAGCCAAGCTGGTGGGGCTATTATGGTTACTACCTGGTCGGTTTGATAGCTCATTTGTCTGTTCAACTTGGTGTTGAATAGCGAGTCGGGGGTGGCTGTAAGTGAAGTTACCCTCAACTCAACAGGATTATTCGGGCTGAATTCTTTCCCGGTCTTGTATCCGGCTTTATATCCTTCGCTTGATCGGTCGATACTTATATTGCAGATTGAGAGCACCAAGTCGGCTGCAATGACCAGGATGGCGAGGATACCTATAATTCTTATTTTCTTCATCGTTCGTTCGTCTTTAAATAACCATTTCTTGCTCTTCTTTCAGCTCGATGCCTTTTTTGAAGATTTCGGCAATAATCAATACAAACATGGCGCCTGCCATCCACATTTTAAAGTTGCCCACTACTATCGACTGGTCAATCCATCCGCACACTCTGCCAATAAATTGCACAACTACCGAGGTGCACAAGGCGATGCTAATACATTGAAGCATGCGGAGGTTGGCGCGTTCGAAGATGATTTTTTTATCGACGTTGCGTACCAGTTTGAATATGCATACCATAACAATTACCAGTGCAATCAACTCAACTCCATATAGAATTGCGTAAGGAATGGCCGATGCGCCAATGCTCTGCTTTAACTGGATGTAGGCAGCATTAAAAGGCCCGTACATAACGTCTAACAGGTATATCAGGAAGCAAGCGTAAGTGAATTTTATCAGTTTCATAAGGATGTTTTTTTTAGATGGTCAAATCTTGTTCTTCTTTCAACCGCAAGCCGATGGCAAATACTTCACCGATGATGAGTGCCGCCATTCCCAGTATCAAGCTCAGGGTAGCAGATTCTTCCCACATGTTCAGTGAGTAACCTTTCATGGCAAATGCTCCGGAAAGCTCTATGCTGTTTATGATGTTCATAAGCATTCCGCCCAGGAAGTCGAGGATAAGTCCGGCGCCCATCCAACGGAGGCGGTACACGTTTTTCCAAACAAAGACGTCTTCGCGGTTGATGGAGATAATAATCTTGACAAACATAACAAGTGCCAGGATGCACCCAATGAGTTGGGCAAACGGCAATGTTTTTACCAAAAACATGGACCAAACATTCTTCTGTACCGGAACTACCGCCGACATGGTATAGAAAGTGGCAGGTACGTACGAGGCACTTTTTACATTGTATACAGAGTCGGGCATGGGTAGGAACTCGTCGGGGATTACCGATATATTGCGCATATTCAGTACAAAGTTGGCTCCTTCATTATTCATAGCCATTCTTGAACCGGCTTCGGCGCCAATTCCAACGTAATACATGTTTCTCATTACCAGGATACCCAGGATGAGTATAACCAATACGCTGAGAATGTTCAATCTTCTTTTCATGATTGTTTTATTCGTTTTCTGTTTCTATTTCTGTCTCTACTTCAACAGGTTGTTGCTTCCACCCGCAGGCAATGCGGGTACGGCTCATGTACATAAATGTACAGGCTACGATGGCGGCTGCGGCAGTGGTAAGCATCCAATAGGCAGTAGGATCGCCCACTAATTCAATCACTGAATCTACTTCCGGATACTTTGCATTGAGGAATACAGACAGGGAATTGTTGATAATATGAATTACAATAACGGGTATCAGACTACCTGTGCGGTAATACATCCATGCCAACAGCAAGCCTATGAGGAAAGCGGGTACTACTTGTGCCGGATTCCAGTGAATAACTCCAAATACCAATGCCGATAACAAGATGGCTACTTTGGGACTGTACAAAGATAGTAATTTTTTAGTAATGGCTCCGCGGAACAACAACTCTTCCAGGATAGGGGCCAGTATGCTGATGGAGAGTATCCCTATCCATCCTTGTTGCAGCATATTGAAGCTTTCTTCGGCAAAGTTGGGCAGGTGCAACGGACTAATCAATGCATCGAGTACCCAAATCATGGGGAGTGTGATAATTACTGTAGCTGCCAGGTATTTCGGCGAAACGATAGACCAGTTGGACTTTTCTTTGCTGATGTATCCTCTTTTCCAGAGATAGTATCCCATCATTATCATGGAAAGAGCTACTGCTTGACTCAGTGTACTAGCTGTGTTTAACTCTTTGATATCCTCACCTGTTACCAGGCAGTGAATAACGCCGGGAATCATATATAATATCATTATGAAGGCTTGGAGCCCTAAATAGACCAATACGAGTTTAATAGCAGTTTTCATTTTCCTAATTTTCTAATTGGGGTTACAAAATTAATTCTTTTCCTTTATTCACCTACGTTATCTGCCAAGTAATTTTCCAGTAAAAGCTGCTGGTTTACATTCCATTGCGCATCGTTTTGATTCCATTTGTACGATACGTACGACAGAATTTCGCCTTCCAGTCCTTGGTCGTACACAGCCTTTTGCACATTGAGTGAGAAATCTTGCGTTTTGTTACTCCAGGCGGCGTACTCTACTACTTGCTTGTTGCCTTGGCGGGCGGTGGTAAGTTGGTAAGCGGGTGCCCATGTGGCGGTTGCTTCGTCCCAACGGTAAGTTACCTTTACGGTACCGTTTGCAGTTTCCTGCATTTCGTGTTTTACTTTCGGAGTAAGGTACTTTCCGGTGCGGTCAACGGTATATACCGTTTCGGCATTTTCACTCTTGTTATACACAAAGTTACTTGTGGTTTTGGCACTTGCACATGAACTACACAAAAGCATGGCTACCAAGGAAATAGATACTACCAGTGTTGATACACTCATAAATGACTTCTTCATATTCTTTTATTTTTTAATTGTTATTCAATGATTATTTATCGTTTTTCGATATGCAAAGAAATATACTTTTTTTGAACTGACAAAGGAATTCGATAAAATTTTATCGAAAAACAATAAAAAAAGTGCGATTATCGATGTTTTCTTCTCTTTTTTCGATAATTCGTGGTTGTTTTTCTTGTTTTTCGTGGGAAGCGGGCAGGTGATTAGTCGCTTTTTTTGTTTGGAGGGTTCTTTGCTTTTTAGGGTACAAATAAGGCGGGAGGTGGAATAAGTTAGCTGCCGGTAGGCATAAATTAACCATTGAATAAGCATAAACTAATCACTCAATATGCATATAATAACCATTCATTAAGTATAAATTAAGTGGGTTCCTTGCAAGGATTCCATTGTTTCCTTGTAAGGAACTCATTGTATCCTTACAAGGAACCCATTAGATCCTTGCAAGGAACCCACTTAATTTATGCCAGAAAAATAGTTGCTGTATGCATATTGAGTGGTTATTATATGCATACGGAGTTGTTAGTTTATACGTATGAGGATGGGATGTGCGAATTGTATAAAGAAATAGCTGATAAACCGCGAGTTTATCAGCTATTTGATATAATTTGAACTGTTAGGATGATTATGATCCCATCCCCTCATTTAATATGGCTTTTACGGTAACAGCATCCTGGTGCAACTGCACAATGAGCTCATCGATATTATTGAACTTCAATTCCGGACGTACGTATTGCACAAAGGTAATGCGCATGGTACGGTTATAAATATCAGAGTTAAACCGGAAGATGTGTACTTCGATGCTGCGTTCGGGACCATTATCTAACGTGGGGCGCAGACCAATGTTGAGCATGCCCGTGTACTGCTGCCCATCTACATTCACGCGTACGGCATATACACCATCGGCGGGAACTAACTTGTCGGGGTCGTCAACGCGGAGGTTGGCGGTGGGGAACCCAATTTTGCGGCCCACCTGATAACCGCCCACTACAATACCTTCGAGGTAATAGTCGTACCCCAGGCAGAGCGAAGCCATGCTTACCTCTCCCTGATGCAGGAACTTGCGGATGGCTGATGAACTGATGTGAATCTCATTATATGTACATGCGCGCGCGCGTATAACCTCCATGCCGATGGCTTCGCCGTAACGTACATAATCCTCAAAACCTTCGCTGCGGTTGTGGCCGAAACGGTGGTCGTACCCAATCACGAGGCACTTCACGTTGTAGCGTTGGTGCAGGATTTGTGTCATAAACTCCTGAGCGGTGAGTTGGGAAAGCTCGTGGGTAAAATCGGTTAGCATGCAATAATCTACTCCCGTGGCCTCCAGCAAAGTAATCTTCTCGGCAGGTGCGGTGAGTAGTTCGGGGCGGTATTCAGCATTCATCACCTTGCGCGGGTGTACGGGGAAGGTAACCAATGCCGAGCGTAAACCTCGTGTGGCGGCTACTTCCTGTACTTGTTCGATGAGAAACCGGTGTCCCATGTGTACGCCGTCAAAGAAGCCGATAGCAGCTACACAAGGTTCGATGGCTACGGTAGGGGTGTTCTGAATAAGTTGCATACTACTTCGTTAATGAGTTATTGAAACAAGTGGCTCCAGTCTTCGCCCGCTTGCGGGGTATAGGTAGAGATGCCCAGTGCATTTGCCGTTTGGCAGTTGGCTACAGAGTCGTCAATGAAGAACGTCTCGGCAGGGTTAATGTCGGTATCGGCTAGTACTTGTTGGAAAATATCTACTTCCGGTTTGGCGGTCTTCATCTCGTACGAGAGGTATATTTTATCGAAGAAATCTTCTACCCGGTGCCCGTTCCGGTTAAAGACGTTGCGGCACGACCATTCCCAGTGAATGTAGTTGGTATTGCTCAGCAGGTATACCTTGTATTGGGTGCGCAGTTTAAGCAGCAGCTCCAGTTTGTAAGCAGGTATGCCCACCAGGAAGCTGTTCCAAACCTCGTCAATCAGCTCGTCACTTACTTCCTGCTGCATCATGCCGCGCAGCTCGTTGCGGAACTGGGAAGGGGTGATTAACCCCATCTCCTGTTGCATGAAGATGCCCTGCTGATGAAATACATCGAGCAGGGACGCTGCCTGTTCCAACCCAATCTGTTTGAAGCGCTCAATGCATCCGGCTCTATCCAAATCGATGAGTACGCCGCCAAAGTCGATGAGTAAATTTTTTATCTGTTTAGTATCCATTACTTCTTGTTGCTTAAACGTTTCACGGCACGGATTAGTTCGCCCACCCAAAGCACTGCCGATGAAGAGGCAATGATGAGCAGCCACGTTTGCCAGTCGAGCGGTTCAGTGCGGAACACCTCACCACCAAATTGTACAATGAGGAACTGTCCGCCCAGGATAACCAGTACCACTATCTCCATGCCGTACGACTTATTGAGCCCTTTGAAAGCCGAGTCGTTGGTGCCGAATACCCGTGCGTTGAACAGGTTCCAGAATTGCAACATCACGAAGAAGGTGAAGAAGATGGTTAACCGTTCGGTGGTCATTCCGCCGTCCGAGTAGGTGAAGTAGTATATCAGGCTCATCAGCACCACGAGGAATACGGTACCCACCCCGAAGATGTTGTACTGCATGGCTTTGGAGATGATAAAGTCGGTACTGCGGCGCGGTTTTTCCTGCATTACCCGCTCACTGGGCGGTATAGAAGCCAGTGCCAGGGCGGCAAAGGTATCCATGATGAGGTTTACCCACAACATTTGGGTTACGGTAAGCGGCAAGTCGGTACCAATGAACGAACCCAACAACACAATGAGCAGTGCCACGAAGTTGATGGTAAGCTGGAACACGATAAACCGTTGGATATTCTTGTACAGCGAGCGGCCCCACATCACGGCGGTGCCGATGCTGTTGAACGAGTCGTCGAGCAGGGTAATGTCACTGGCTTCTTTGGCTACCGATGTTCCGGTACCCATCGACAAGCCTACTTGTGCGTGGTTCAATGCCGGTGCATCGTTGGTTCCGTCGCCCGTTACGGCTACTACGGCACCCTTCTGTTGCAGGAGTTGTACCAGGCGTTGCTTATCGGTAGGGCGGGCGCGCGACATAATCTTTAAATCCAGTACGCGTTCCAATGCCTCTTCATCAGTGAGTTCGGCAAAAGCCACGCCGGTAATGCGGTTACGTTCCGTATCTTCGGGTTTCCACAAACCAATCTGACGTGCAATCTCCGTAGCAGTGCCCGGAGTATCGCCCGTAACAATCTTAATGCCGATACCTGCTGACTGGCACTTAGCCACCGCAGCCGGAACATCCGAACGAATGGGGTCGGAGATAGCTACCACGCCCAGGAAAGTCAGGTCGTTGGCAGCCGCCAGTTCTACGCAGTCGTTCGGTGCGTTTTCGTCTACTATCTTATAGGCAAAGCCCAGGGTACGCATCGCCATATTCTGGTAGCCCAGGAGTTGGGCATCTACAGTAGCACGGTAATCGGCAGCAGCTACACGCTTGTCGGCACCCAGTACTACGTCCTTACATTTGCCCAGTACAATCTCGGGGGCACCCTTCATGTACAGTATCTTTTTGCCTGCCATCTGTGCCGATTGCACCAGAGTAGCCATAAACTTACGTTCGGTAGAGAAGGTGAGCTGGTCGGCTACCTTTGCCGCTTCGCGCAATTCCAAATAATTTTGTTGCTGACTGTTGAGCCACAGCAGCAAAGCAATTTCGGTAGGATTACCCACTCCCTTGGGCTTCTCGCCCGCTTCGGTAGTTTCCAGGAAAGCAGTAGAGTTGGCACAGATACCCTCTTTCACCAGGCGGCTGATTTCATCATCGGTCAGCACGCCTCCTTTTTCCAATCCGTAGAAACTGGGCTCGTGTACCTGCATCAGGTTTTGGGTAAGCGTTCCCGTTTTATCGGTACAGATAACGGTGATGGCACCCATCGTTTCGCACGCGTGCATTTTACGTACCAGGTTATTGGTAGAAAGCATGCGGCGCATGTTAAGCGCCAGGCTCAGGGTTACGCTCATGGGCAAACCTTCGGGCACAGCCACTACAATCAAGGTTACCGCCATCATGAAGTATTTCAGTACAATCTGTACAATGTCCATGGTATTGTTCCAACCTATTACTTCGTGCGCCTGGATGTACAAGTACAAGTCGCGGATGACGAAGATAAGGAACGTAGCTGCCGCAATGGTAAAACCGATACGGCCGATGAGGTTAGCCAACTTGGTAAGCTGAATGTTCAACGGCGTAGGTTCGCTGCTTTGCTCGGTACTCTGGCGGGCTACCTTGCCAATCTCGGTAGCATCGCCCACGGCAAGCACCTTCATGGTTCCGTGACCGTCTACTACCGTAGTGCCACGCATTACATGGTTAGAAAGATAAGTGGCTTCTTCGTCAAAGTCCGCCTCTACAGTGGTTTTATTAATCACCGGTTCACCCGTAAGGTTCGATTCATTGAGCTGCATGGAGATAGCTTCTACCAGTTCACCGTCTGCCGGAACCTCTTCGCCCGTTTCCAGTATCACAATATCGCCCACTACAATGTCCTTACGCGGTACTTCCTGTACCCGTCCGTTGCGGATTACCTTCACGAGTGTTTCTTCATTCACCGCATTGAGCAGGTCGAACTTCTTATTAGCATCGTACTCAAAGTAGAAGGCAATACCCGTAGCAAGCAGGATGGCGGCAATAATACCGATGGTTTCGGCAAATTCATTGTGTACAAAAGAGATAATCAGCGAGAACAGTGCGGCGATAAGCAGGATGCGCACCACGGGGTCTTCAAACTTTTCGAGGTAAAGTTTCCACAAGGAGGGACGTTTAGGAGGAGTCAACAGGTTAATTCCATGCTTCTCCCGGCTTTGCAGCACCTCACCATCGGTAAGGCCTGAATGATAATAATCATTTTTTGCAGTCATTGTAGGTCAGAATGTAAATTTAAAGGTGCAAAAATACAACATAAAAATGTCTTGAAGTGCTTATTAACGCTTTTTTGCGTATAGGCAGTTGCCTGATATAACGCTTAACCCGAACAAAAAGGTCTAAGAAACGTTATATGATAAGTAACTTTTTAAAAATTAAACATCATGAAGTACATTTGCACGGTATGTGAGTATATTTATGACCCGGAGTTGGGCGATCCCGAAAGCGGCATTGATCCGGGTACGGCTTTTGAAGATATTCCCAATGATTGGGTATGTCCTCTCTGTGGCGTCGACAAGAACGATTTTGAGCCGTATAACGAATAACTCCGTTTACCCAAACACAAAAAAGAACAGGCGTGCTGCATAAAGTGGCGCGCCTGTTCTTTTTTCGTTCTTTTTAGTATTTTAATGAAAAGATGTTTGCTTGCGTGTTGATAAAACCCTATTTTTATCAGGCAATTTGCATAAACTTAAAAGGAAACAAATGGTACAAATCTATTGTAAGAATACAAACGACTCCAAGGAGTTCCCCACAGGGAGTTCGTTACAGGATATTTATCGAGGGTTCAACCTCAATTTTCCCTATCAGGTAGTCAGTGCGAAGGTGAACAACCGCACCGAAGGTCTTAACTTCCGGGTGTATAATAATAAAGATGTGGAGTTTCTCGATGTGAGCGACTCGTCGGGCATGCGTACCTACGTGCGTTCGCTCTGCTTTATTATGTACAAAGCCGTGCGGGAGTTGTTTCCCAATGGTAAGCTGTATGTGGAGCATCCGGTATCTAAAGGATATTTCTGTAACCTGTGTATTGGCAGGCCCATTACCCTGGATGATATAACTGCCATTAAAAAACGGATGCAGGAGATTGTGGCAGCCAAGCTCACCTATCACCGGGTAGAGTGCCACACAGAAGAGGCAATACGTGTGTTCCGCGAAGCGGGCATGGAGGATAAGGTAAAACTGCTCGAAACATCGGGTTCCCTCTATACCTATTATTATACGCTGGGCGGTACGGTAGATTATTACTACGGTAACCTGCTTCCCAACACCGGGTTTATTTACCTGTTCGATCTGGTGAAATACTACGACGGACTGCTGTTGCGCATCCCCAACCGGGGAAACCCCGTGATTCTGGAAGACGTGGTAAAGCAGGAAAAGATGCTCGATGTATTTAAGGAATACCTGAACTGGAGCGAAATCATGGGGCTTAGCAACGTGGGCGATTTCAACAAAGCTTGTGAGGCGGGACATGCCACAATACTCATCAAGGTGGCCGAAGCGTTGCAGGAAAAGAAGATTGCCCAAATAGCCGATACCATCCACCACCGTACCAAGAACGGCGACCGGGTGAAGTTGGTGCTGATAGCCGGACCCTCTTCGTCGGGTAAAACCACTTTCAGCAAGCGCCTGTCCATACAACTAATGACCAATGGCTTGCGACCACATCCCATCTCGTTAGACGATTATTTCATCGACCGTGAACATACCCCGCGCCTGCCTAACGGCGATTACGATTACGAATCGCTCTATGCGCTCGACCTGGACCTGTTCAACCGCCAGTTACAAGCCCTGCTCAATGGCGAGGAGGTAGAAGTACCCCGTTATAACTTTACCCTTGGTAAAAAGGAGTACACCGGCGAGAAGTTGAAGATTGACGAGCATACCATCCTCATTCTGGAAGGTATCCATGCCCTGAATCCCGAACTGACACCTACCATTAGTGATGCGCTGAAGTATAAAATATATGTATCGGCCCTTACCTCCATTTCGCTGGACGACCATAACTGGATTCCCACCACCGACAACCGGTTGTTGCGCCGCATCATCCGCGACTTTAACTACCGCGGTTATTCGGCGCAGGAAACCATCTCGCGTTGGCCCAATGTGCGTGCCGGAGAAGATAAATGGATATTTCCACATCAGGAGAATGCCGATGTGATGTTTAACTCGGCGCTGTTGTTTGAACTGGCGGTGCTTCGTATGCATGCCGAACCCATTTTGATGGGCGTTCCGCGTAACTGCCCCGAGTACGCCGAAGCGTACCGGCTCCTGAAGTTTATTAAATTCTTTACGCCGGTGCAAGACAAAGAAATTCCACCGACCTCACTGTTGAGGGAATTTTTAGGGGGAAGTAGTTTTAAATATTGACAAGAATCAAGCGTAGAGTGATTTTTTTATCTATATTTGACCAACAAAACATACAAAA
This sequence comes from Bacteroides sp., assembly GCA_031554285.1. Classification (GTDB taxonomy): domain Bacteria; phylum Bacteroidota; class Bacteroidia; order Bacteroidales; family Bacteroidaceae; genus Bacteroides. Next base: position 12,842 of record JAVBVL010000040.1, on the reverse strand, counting down.
ACATGAAGAAATACTTGATTAGTATCATTATCGCCCTCATAGTCAGCGTTTCAGTGACAAATGCGCAGGAGGGCAGCAGTAACGTATCATTCAAAGCGCAAGCACAACAAAGTTTGCAAGATAAAGAATATACCAAGGCACGCTATTTATTTAAACGGGCATACGAAGCTTATGCCCGGCAAGGCAATTATGCCGAGGCTATTGCCTGTGGCGTAAAAACCAACGAACTGTATACGCGTGAAAACCTGTATCAGGAAGCATTCGACCTCTGCCGGGAGATGGATGCCGTAATTACGACCGGCGAAGAGAAACTGCAAAAGAAGATGCCGGAACTGCGTTTCATGTTGGCAAAGGAGCGGTTGGCTATGTTCAGCAAGCTGAAGAATGTGGAACGTTCCAAAGACCAATTGGTACGCCTGGAAGAGAGTGCCGGAGCTATCCGCACTGATTCTATCAAGGAAGAGCTGCTGTACATCAAAGCCAATTATTACTACACCTTCGGTCCTGCCGAACTGGGAGTGGCTTCGTACCGCAAGATTATAAACACGTACAAGCAACAGGGCGCTAACGAAAAGGTAGCCACTTGCTATCAGAATATGGTTAGCCTTGCCGAGAAGGTGAACAACGCCCCTTTGGCAGTACGTACGTATAAGGAATATGTGGCATGGAACGATTCGGTAGCTGCTTTATCGGCTGCCAACGAACTGGCGGTAGTGAAGAAAAACTATGAAACCTCGCAGCAAACGTTGCAGGAGCGCGACAGCGAAATATCGGTGCAGAGCTATAAGATTATCGGACTTTGTACACTGACGGCTATCCTGATAGGTGGATTGATTTTTGTAGGCGGCGTATTATTGCGCTTTATCAGCCTTACCCGCAAGCAAAAGAAAAACATTGAGATTGCCAACGAACATAACGACCTGAAGTCGCAGTTTATCCAAAACATCTCGGCACAAATGGAGCCGGCGTTGAATACGTTGGCACAATCGGCACAGCAACAAAAGGGAGAGGATTCTGAATTGATGCAGGTGCAGATTGAAGCTTTGCGCGGATTCAGCAATGATATTCAGGAGCTGTCGCACCTGGAACACTCGCTCACTGAACCGTATGAGCTTACTTCTACCAATGTGCAAACCTTCTGTGATGAGGTGATAATGAAGGTAAAACCCTTCGTGCAACCCGGCGTGGAGATAGTAGCCAATGCACCCAAACTGCAAATTAAAACCAACCCGGAACAACTGGAACGTATCCTGATACATCTGTTGAAGAATGCTGCGTTCTATACGGAAAACGGTAAGATTACGTTGGACTTCAAGAAACGCGGTGCACACACACATCAGTTCTTAGTAACCGATACCGGCACCGGTATCCCCGAAGAACTACGCGAAAACATCTTCAAACCGTTTACCGAAGTGAAGGACTTAACGCAAGGTGACGGATTGGGATTGCCCATCTGTTCGCTAATTGCTACCAAGATGAATGGTACTTTGACGTTGGATAACGGGTATACCAAAGGCAGTCGCTTTGTATTGGAACTGCACGCGTAGGCTATAGTTCACCACAGAGTACACAGAGGGCACAGAGGTTTTAATTTAAAATTATTCCTCTGTGCCCTCTGTGTACTCTGTGGTGAACCACGTTAACGCAATGCTTCTACTTCATCGGGAGTCAACGGAATCTTTTTACCTAAGCGGCGGGCACCGTTCTCGGTAATCAGGTAATCTTCTTCGTTGCGGATACCGCCGAAGTCCTTGTAAGCCTCTACCTTGTCATAATTCACAAAGTCGGTAAACTTCTTCTCGCCCTTCCACTTATCAATGAGTTCGGGGATGAAGTAGATGCCCGGTTCAATGGTGTGCACAAACCCCGGTTCCAACGGAATAGCGAGGCGCAATGATTTGCGACCAAACAACGGGCTCTTGGGCTGACCGTTGTAACCTACCCAAAGTTCGCCAAGGTTCTCCATGTCGTGTACATCCAGTCCCATCATGTGTCCCAACCCGTGCGGATAGAACAAGGCATGAGCTCCTTCGCGTACGGCATCGTCGGCATTTCCTTTCATCAAGCCCATCGCTTTCAAGCCTTCTACCATTACCTTGGCAGAGAGGTCGTACACATCGACAAACGGAATACCCGGACGAAGTGCGGCTACCGAAGCCAGGTGCATGGCGTTTTGCAACTCTACCATTTCGCGCTGGCGGGGAGTAAACTTCTTATCGGCAGGAATGGTGGACGACATATCGCCGGCATAACCCATCGCCGTTTCCGCACCCGCATCAATAAGGAACAAGTCGCCCGGCTTCACCAGGTTACCGTGGTAATGATTGTGTAAGGTTTGTCCGTTAATGGTAGCGATGGTAGGGAAGGAGAGTGAACCACCTGCCGCCAAAGAGATGGCTTCCATAGCACCGGCAATCTCATACTCGTACATACCCGGGCGAAGTAGCTTCGTGGCGGCAATGTGCATATCGGCGGTAATGTCGCAAGCCTTTTCAATCTCCACAATTTCCTCGTCCGATTTGTAGTTACGTTGTGCAATGATGGCGCGGATAAACGGAACCGAACCCTCTTGCTTGGCAGGTGCAATGCCCAACCATTCCATCAGTTTGAATTTATGTTCGAAGCGGTAAGGAGGGAGGTAGTGTATAGTACGACCTTTCTGTGCCGCTTGTTGCAGGTAAGTAGCTATGTCATTGTACGGGCGTGTTTCGGTAATACCCACCCGTTCGCTCTTTTCGCGGAGCGTAGGCTGTGTGCCCATCCAAACAATGTGGTCGATGCTTAATTCGTCGCCGAAGATAATCTCTCTATCCTCGTCAATATCGATAATGGCCGAGAGCCCGGCAAACGACAATCCGAAATAGTATAAGAAAGAGGAATCCTGACGGTAGCGGTAAGTATTATCTTCATAATTCATGCCACATTCGTCGTTTCCCAGGAACAAGAGTACACCGGAACCTAAGTTTCTTTTCAGCAGGGCTCGTCGCTGCAGATACGTTTCTTTGCTAAACATAATCTCTTCTTTTTAAAGTTAGTGAAACAAAGATAACAATTTTCGTGTTATAAGTGTTGAAAATAATAGGTGGTTTCTATGGAATCTGTACTTAAAAACTTACTTTTGTACCGAGAACAATAGAACAACAGTATACGTATATGGCACAAGGGTCCCGTCAGATACAGTCGCAGGCGCAGCAACAAATACAAACGCTGTCGCCCCAACAGATTCTGGTAGTGAAGTTATTGGAACTTCCTGCTGTAGAGTTGGAGGACCGTATTCACGCCGAATTACTGGAAAATCCCGCTCTGGAAGAAGGGCGCGAAGAGACCGCTGCCGATGATTTTGCCGGCGAAGGCGCCGATGCCGACGGCGATAATGAAACCTACGAATACGACTCACTCAGCGATTACCTTACCGAAGACGATATTCCCGATTACAAACTGCAAGAGAACAACCGTTCCAGAGGCGAGCAGCCGGAGGAGATTCCTTTTTCGGAAGCCGTTTCTTTCTACGAACTGCTCAAAGAACAGTTGCGCGAACGTAACCTCACTGAGCACCAACGGGAACTGGCAGAGTACCTGATAGGCTCGTTGGAAGACGACGGCCTGCTCCGCAAATCACTTGAAAGTATATCCGACGAACTGGCTATCTATGTGGGCATCGAGGCTTCCGAAGCCGAACTGGAAGAGGTGCTGTGCATCCTGCAAGACTTTGACCCTGCCGGACTGGCAGCACGTAGTTTGCAAGAGTGCCTGCTCATTCAAATCAAACGTAAGGAAGAACCCGGTACGCCCAATCCGCTGTTGCAGGTAGAACGTGCCATCATTGAAGAGTGTTACGAAGAGTTTACCCGCAAGCATTGGGATAAGATTATCCGCAAATTGGGAATTACCGAAGATACGTTTCAGGAGGCCATTGGCGAAATAACCAAACTCAACCCGCGCCCCGGCGCTTCGTTGGGTGAAACTATCGGTCGCAACCTGCAACAAATTGTTCCCGACTTCCTGGTAGAAACATACGACGACGGAGCCGTCAATCTCTCCCTGAACAACCGCAATGTACCCGAGCTCCGGATGAGCCGCGACTTTAGCGTGCTGGTAGAAGAGCATACCAAGAACAAATCCAATCAAAGCAAAGAATCCAAAGAAGCATTGATGTTCCTGAAACAGAAGATGGATGCCGCACAAGGTTTTATCGATGCGGTAAAGCAACGGCAACATACATTGATGACTACCATGAGCGCCATTATCGACCTGCAACGTCCTTTCTTCCAGGAAGGCGATGAGTCGTTGCTGCGCCCCATGATTCTGAAAGATGTGGCAGAACGTACCAACCTCGATATATCTACCATCTCGCGGGTAAGCAACAGCAAGTATGTGCAAACCAACTTCGGCATCTACCCGTTGAAGTACTTCTTTAACGAAGGATATACCACCGAAGATGGCGAAGAGATGTCGGTACGCGAAATACGGAAGATCCTGCAGGAGTGCATCGAAGCGGAAGACAAGAAGAAACCGCTTACCGATGATGAGCTCACCAAGATATTGAACGAAAAAGGGTATCCCATTGCCCGGCGTACGGTGGCCAAGTACCGTGAACAATTGAATATTCCGGTAGCCCGTTTACGCAAATAAAAAGCCATTGCTATGAATGAAGAAGAAATGACAGAACATCCGCAACATATTGTAGCCGATAGAACCATGATACGTACCGCCAGGATTATCTCGGGTATTTTTACTCCGTTTTCTATTCCGTTTCTCGCCTTCCTGGTTCTGTTCCTGTTTTCGTACCTGCGCATTATGCCGTTGCAGTACAAGCTCATTGTGCTGGGTATTGTGTATTGTTTTACCATCCTGTTGCCCACGGTGACTATCTTTATATTCCGCAAAATCAACGGGTTCGATGTGGAGGAGATGAGTCTGCGTAAACGGCGTTACATACCTTTCCTGCTCACTATCCTTTCCTATATATTCTGCCTGATGATGATGCACCGGTTAAATATTCCGTGGTATATGACGGGTATTATCCTGGCGGCGCTTATCGTACAGCTTATCTGCATCATCGTGAACCTGAAGTGGAAACTCAGTGAGCACATGGCAGGAATGGGGGCTATTGTGGGAGGACTTATCTCATTCAGTGCCCTGTTTGGTTACAACCCTGTGTGGTGGTTGTGCGTATTCATCCTCATTGCCGGGGTGTTGGGTACGGCACGTATCATCCTGGGTCACCACTCGCTGGGCGAGGTGTTGTTTGGCTTTGTGGTAGGATTTATCTGCGCCTTATTGGTGTTGCACCCGCTGACCAACGGGTTATTTCGTGTTTTCTTATTTTTATCATAATATTCATCTTTAAAACTAATGATTATGAATTTCCCGCAAAATGTAAAGTACACAAGTGAGCATGAATGGATTCGCCTGGAAGGTGATGTAGCTTATGTAGGTATTACCGATTATGCACAAGAGCAATTGGGTGATATCGTTTTTGTTGACATATCTACTGTTGGCGAATCGTTGGAAGCCGACGAAGTGTTCGGTACCATTGAAGTGGTAAAAACTATTTCCGACCTTTTCTTACCCGTTGCCGGTGAGGTGCTGGAACAAAACGAAGCTTTGGAAGCCAATCCGGAATTGGTAAACAAAGACCCGTACGGCGAAGGTTGGTTAATCAAAGTAAAACCGGCTAATGTAGCCGACCTGGACGGCTTGCTCGATGCCGAAGCATACAAGCAGGTTATCAATCAATAGTGATGAGTGTTTAGTGATTAGTGGTAAGTTGCAATGCAGACTAATCACTAATCACTAACCCCTTATCACTAATCACTAACCCTTTATCACTACTATAAAATGACTCCAATCGTTAGTATTATCATGGGCAGTACGTCCGACCTTCCGGTGATGGAAAAGGCGGCACAACTGCTGAACGACTTGCACGTACCTTTTGAAATGAACGCTCTCTCGGCTCACCGCACACCCGAAGCTGTGGAAGAGTTTGCCAAGAATGCCCGCGCCCGCGGCATTAAAGTAATTATTGCTGCTGCCGGTATGGCTGCGCATCTTCCGGGTGTTATTGCCGCTTCTACTCCGTTGCCGGTAATTGGTGTGCCCATCAAGTCGTCACTCGACGGTATGGATGCGTTGCTTGCCATTGTACAGATGCCTCCGGGGATTCCTGTGGCTACGGTAGGTATTAACGGCGCGTTGAATGCTGCCATCCTTGCCGTACAGATGTTGTCGCTGGGTGATAAAGAACTCGAAGAAAAACTGATAGCCTATAAAGAGGGCTTGAAAAAGAAAATAGTACAGGCCAACGAAGAGTTGAAAGCTGTAAAATTTGAATACAAAACAAACTAGTGGTGAGTGATTAGTGGTTAGTGATAAACAAACCCTAATCACTTATCACTAACCACTAATCACTACTATTATGCTTCTTTTTAACTACGCTCGCCGGGAAACATCCGAAGTGAATATCGGAGCTACTCCCTTGGGTGGGGCTAACCCCATCCGCATTCAGTCAATGACCAATACTTCTACGCAGGATACGCTTGCTTCCGTGGAACAGGCCAAACGTATTGTAGATGCCGGCGGAGAGTATGTACGGCTTACCACACAAGGCATCAAAGAAGCCGAGAATCTGAAAGAGATTAGTCTGGGCCTGCGCCGTGATGGTTACCTGGTTCCGTTGGTAGCCGATGTGCACTTTAACCCGAAGGTAGCCGATGTGGCTGCCTTGTATGCCGAGAAAGTACGTATCAATCCGGGTAACTATGTAGATGCCGCCCGTACCTTCAAGCAATTGGAGTATACGGAAGAGGAGTATGCACAGGAGTTACAGAAAATACGCGACCGCTTCGTGCCGTTCCTCAATATCTGTAAAGAGAACCATACGGCTGTTCGCATCGGGGTGAACCACGGCTCACTGTCCGACCGCATCATGTCGCGTTACGGCGATACGCCCGAGGGCATGGTGGAGTCGTGCATGGAGTTCCTTCGCATTTGTGTGGCCGAGGAATTCAGTGATGTGGTTATCTCCATCAAAGCGTCTAATACGGTTGTGATGGTGAAAACCGTCCGCCTCCTGGCTCTGGTGATGCAACAGGAAGGCATGGCATTCCCGCTTCACCTGGGAGTAACCGAGGCAGGCGATGGCGAAGACGGTCGTATCAAATCGGCTTTGGGTATCGGTGCATTGTTGTGTGACGGTTTGGGCGATACCATCCGTGTATCGTTGAGCGAAGAACCGGAAGCAGAAATCCCCGTTGCCCGTAAATTAGTAGATTATGTGACGGCACGTGCCGGACATCCGGAGATAGCGGGTACAGAAGCACCGGGTTTTCAATATCTCTCTCCTGTACGCCGGCAAACAACGGCGGTGCGGAATATCGGTGGCGACCATCTGCCGGTAGTATGGGCTGTTCGGTTAGACGGTCAAGTAACTGCCGACCCGCAATTTACACCCGATTATATGTATGTAGGGCGTCAACTGCCTGTTGCTGCTTCTGCTACCGAATATGTACTGGATGCCGATGCCTGGAAAGGCGAAACCGGCACCTGGCCTGCTTTTCATCACGGACAGTTGGCGCAGTTGGGCGGTTGTGCGGCTCAACTGAAATTCCTGTTCCTCCCTTACCAGGCATTGGATGATGAGGCGCTTGCCTGCCTCAAACTGCATCCGGAAATTGTAATTATCTCGCAAAGCAACCATGCCAACCGTTTAGGTGAGCACCGCGCATTGGTACACCGGTTACTGGCAGAAGGCTTGAAGAATCCGGTAATCTTCCTGCAACACTATGCCGAGAATGAGGCCGAAGACCTGCAAATTAAAGCCGCTGCCGATATGGGTGCGTTGGTGTTTGATGGATTTTGTGACGGTATCGCCTTGTTGAATCAAGGAATCCTTCCTCATGCAATAGTGGATACTACCGCATTCGGCATTTTGCAAGCCGGGCGCGTGCGTACTTCTAAAACCGAATACATCTCTTGTCCGGGATGCGGGCGTACCTTATTTAACCTGCAAGCTACCATTGCCCGCGTGAAAGCTGCCACCTCACACCTGAAAGGATTGAAGATAGGTATCATGGGTTGTATTGTAAACGGTCCCGGCGAAATGGCCGATGCCGATTACGGATACGTAGGTGCAGGGCGCGGTAAGATAAGCCTGTACAAAAAGAAAGAGTGTATTGAGAAGAACATTCCCGAAGAAGAAGCGGTTGACAAACTGATTGAGCTAATCAAGGCTAACGGGGATTACATTGAGCAATAAAACAAAAAGGGATGTCCGAGTGGGCATCCCTTTTTGTTTTATTGCTTGGCAACTGCTGCCTGCTTTACCGGAGCACTGAGTAGCTCTTTGTATTTAGCTGCATCGTTCAGCACCTTGACGGCAGCTTGCAAGTCGTCATCGTCCTTCAACTGCTGAATAATGCCTCCGCGTTGGAAGTAGTAACGCTTAACAATTTCCAGTGAAATAGCTTCCTTGATGTCTTTCGCGAAGTAATCTAAATCACGGTCCAGGTTGTGCGAGAGTTTCGTCTCTAATGCCTTGAACTCGTTGGATGCTTCCGGTAGATACCCTTCAAACTCTGCTGCTTCGCGTAAGCTTTTGAGTATCTTCTCACTCTGTTGGTCGTATTTAAAATCGGCTTGCTTCACCTTGTTCTTGAACTCCGTGTAATCGGCATCGGTCAGTACAAACTTATCCGCAGGAGCAACCGTAGCATGCTTGAGGCAGTAATCGGTGGCATAATCAAAGATGAGGTTATCGGCAATGAGGTAATACAGCATGTTGGGCAGCCTCTCTTTTTTCACAGCAATATCGGGCGATACACCTCCGCCATCACGCACCTCGCGTCCGGCAGCAGTATAGAATACATGTGTCAGGCTGTCGGGGATACGTGCCACGCTGCCATCTTCATTTTGGTGCTGGTAGTCGATAGCCTGTACACAACGTCCACTGGGGATGTAATACTTGGAAGTAGTGAGCTTGAGGTAACCTCCGTAAGGCAACGGGCGGGGTACCTGCACCAATCCTTTGCCGAAAGTACGGCTTCCTACAATGATGGCGCGGTCAAGGTCCTGCAACGAGCCCGAGAGAATCTCCGAGGACGAAGCCGTTCCGCTATTTACCAGTACAGCAATGGGTATTTCGGTATTGATAGGCTCTTTCAGCGTTTTGTAGGTGCTGCTTGCCTGCTTAATCTTTCCTTTGGTGGTTACGAGGGTTTTTCCACGAGGCACAAAAAAGTTTGCAATCTCGATGGCTTCGTCCAACAACCCGCCGCCGTTACCACGCAGGTCGATAACCAGTGAAGTAATTCCCCGGTTCTTCTGCAAATCGGTGAAGGCTGCTTTGAACTCTTTGGAAGGGTTGCCCGAGAAAGAACTCAGGTTGATATATCCCACGTTATTGTCTACCACTCCATAGTAAGGCACGGTAGGCATCTGGATAGATTTGCGCACGATGGTAAACGTAATAGGTTTGGGTTGTCCGGGGCGCTGCACTTCAAGTACGAAGCTGGTGCCGTTCTGTCCGCGAAGCATTTCGCTGACTTCCTGGTTATTCTTGCCCAACAGGTCTTTCCCGTCAATCTTCATCAGTACATCCCCCGCTTTCAATCCCACGGTAGCTGCGGGCATGCCTTCGTACGGCTCGGCAATGACAGAGCGTTTCAGTTTGCTGTTGTATGTAATGATGGAGCCGATACCGCCGTAGGTTCCTTTGGTCATCTGTAGCAGTTCGGTTTGCTCATCTTCGGGGAAGTAGTTGGTATAGGGGTCTAACGATGCCAGCATATTGTCGATACCTTCGCGAATGGTTTTATTCGGGTCGATGGTATCTACGTAAAACATATCCAGTTCTTTGACAATGGCATTGAATATATCCAGGTTCTTGGCTAATTGAAAGTTACGGTCGTCGCCTATTTTGAAACTAAGAAAGAGAAGTACGCCTGCAACGGCGGCTACTATGATTCCGTTTCGTTTATTTACAAATTTCTTCATACAACATCTTTAAATTATGGAGATGTAAATGTAACGTATTGGCAACCTATTCGGCTAAAATCTCGCTAATATTTAACTTAATTTCATTCCATTGTTGCGCTGGTACGGTGGTTCCTATCACCTGAATCACGTTTCCGGCGAGAAGCGAACCTATCTTGGCGCACTTTTCGAGGGAGTATCCCGAGGTAAGTCCGTACAAGAACCCGGCTGCAAAATAGTCGCCTGCGCCTGTGGTGTCTACCACCTCACTTACCGGGAGGGCGTTGGCTTTCACTAATTCGGTACCTTTGCGTACGTACGAACCTTTGGAGCCCACCTTTACAATGGCAATGCTGCACAGCTTGCCTATGATGTTGAGGGCCTCTTCGGGGCAGTTGCAGTTGGTAAAGGCGCGTGCCTCTTCTTCGTTGGCAAATACAATGTCGATATACTTGTTCAGGAGCAGGGTGAAGAATTCCTTGTCGCCCTCCACAATGTTGTAACTTGCCATGTCGAGGCATACCTGCAACCCGGCTTCTTTGGCCAGGGTGATGGCTCGCAGAATCATATCATGGTCTTGCACCAGGTATCCTTCTATATATAAATAGGAATAGCCGGCAAACATATCAGCGGTGAGGTCTTCGGCTTTCAAGGTGGCGGCTGCGCCCAGATACGTGCCAAAGGTGCGTTCGCCTCCCGGGGAGATAAAGGTAGAAGCCACTCCCGAGGGAAGTGTGGAAGGAAGGAGCTTGTCGACAATGCCGCATTCTTTCATATTTTCACGGAAAAAGTGTCCGTATGTGTCATTTCCAACTTTTCCGATAAAAGCGGTAGGTGCTCCTAAACAAGCCAGTCCCAGGATGGTATTACCTGCCGAACCACCTGTGGCGAGGTGTGTGGTGGTCTGTGCGAAATAGGTGTTAATCTGTTGAAGCTTAGCCTCGTCGATGAGTTGCATACTTCCTTTGGGCAGTCCCATTTCACTCAGGATTTTGTCGTCATGTAGCGTTGCAAGCACGTCTACAAGGGCATTTCCCATTCCTATTATTTTGTCCATTTCAATATTTTTTTTGCAAAGATATTGCATATTTCAAAACAACAAGTTACCTTTGCAGCGCAAAAGAGAGAAAATCTTTTTGTTTTTATAAAATTCTTCAGTAGCTCAGTCGGTTAGAGCACCTGACTGTTAATCAGGGGGTCCTAGGTTCAAGTCCTAGCTGAAGAGCAGAAGCCAACAGTTTGTTGGCTTTTTTGTTTTTATGCGTATCTTTGCAGTGTCAAAATATAAAATTTAATCAGATGAAATCCATATGAATTGACTTATTTCAAGGAAAATTCAACTAATTATAGGCTTTATCCTGATTGTTAAAAATATAAACACATGAAACGAGTTGTTTCTTTTTTGTTCTTTTTTTACCAATTCTTAATATTCTTGCCATTAGGTCTTATTGCTACGATCCTAACCTGTTTGTTTACTCTTTTATTTGCTTACACAAGCAATAGTCCAAAACTTAAGAATACACCGGCATCTTATTGGGGTCGCTTTATGTGTTACATTTCTTTTATGTCGGTATCGGTTGAAGGAATGGAGAATGTTGAGCCGGATAAATCATATATTTTTGCAGCTAACCACCAAAGTGCATATGACATCTGGGTTGTTTATGGTTGGATTGGTCGCCCCTTTAGCTGGATAATGAAAAAAGAATTAGGCGATATCCCATTGTTGGGAAGTGCTTGTCGGTCTATAGGGCACATTATGATTGATAGAAGTAATCCTGCCGAAGCGAAAAAAAGTATCGAAGCGGCTAAAGAAGTTTTAAGTAAAGGTGGTAGCGTAGTTATATTTCCCGAAGGAACTCGTTCTAAAACAGGTAAAGTAGGGATATTTAAACGAGGAGCATTTACTTTAGCGTCAGACTTAGGTTTACCTATTGTGCCAATATCAATTATCGGAGCTTATGGTCGTATTACCGAAGGTTTTCCGCGTATTATTCCGGGTAAAATGAAAATGGTAATTCATCCACCGGTTTATAGTAAAACAGATTTAACGGAACAAGAAATGAGGCAATTATCTGCAGAGGTACGAGATATTGTAATTGCCGGAATACAAAAAGGATAAACTAAAAAAGCTGCATTTTAAAAGCAGCTTTTTTAGTTAAGTCTATTTTAAATTCTATTGATAAGTTCCTTCATAATCAGTGTCATCAAAGGTTGTACCTGATTGGCAATTGCCTGTACTTCTTCATGCGACACTTCTACAATCTTATCCGGAACGCCTAAATCCGTAACAATTGAAAGGGCGAAACACTTTATTCCGGCATGATTTGCTACAATTACTTCCGGCACTGTACTCATACCAACGGTATCTCCACCAATAATCCGGAAATATTTATACTCGGCAGGTGTTTCGTAAGTTGGTCCTTGTGTGCCGACATATACTCCTTGTTGTACTTTTATGTTGTTTTCTTTAGCAATCTGCAAAGCTTTAGCAATAAGTTCTTTTGAATAAGGCTCGCTCATGTCAGGAAATCGTGTGCCAAGTTCTTTGTAGTTCTTTCCGCGTAAAGGATGCTCCGGAAAAAGATTAATATGGTCGTTGATAACCATAATGTCTCCGATTTCGAAATCAGGATTTACTCCGCCGGCAGCATTCGATAAAAGCAGTGTTTTAACTCCCAAGGCTGCCATAACTCTCACAGGAAAAGTTACTTCTTTCATATCATAACCTTCGTAGAAGTGAAAACGGCCTTGCATTGCCAAGACGAATTTTTCGCCTAATTTTCCTAAGATAAGCTTTCCGCTATGCCCTTCTACAGTTGATACAGGGAAATTAGGGATTATTTCATATGATATTTCGATCTTTTCGGTGA
>JAVBVL010000081.1:0-25279 GCA_031554285.1 Bacteroides sp. | reverse complement strand
CGCGAGCTGGGTTCAGAACGTCGTGAGACAGTTCGGTCTCTATCTATCGTGGGCGTATGAAATTTGCGTGGCTCTGACACTAGTACGAGAGGACCGTGTTGGACTGACCGCTGGTTTACCGGTTGTGCCGCCAGGTGCATTGCCGGGTATCTAAGTCGGGATCGGATAAGTGCTGAAAGCATCTAAGTACGAAGCCGGCCACAAGATTAGATTTCTTAGGGTCGTCATAGACGATGACGTTGATAGGTTGCAGGTGTAAAGGTAGTAATATCAAAGCCGAGCAATACTAATTGCCCGTTCACTTTTTTCTTGCAAACAAGGGTTTGCATATACGTTCAGCTAGGTTAATCGACAAGAAACGAAGATACAAGAACGGTTAACCCACATACTGACATTATTTTACTGTTGTACATTGTGTCACCGTTATTCAGGTGGTTACAGCACAAGGGTTCCACCTCTTCCCATTCCGAACAGAGAAGTTAAGCCTTGTCACGCCGATGGTACTGCGTAACAGTGGGAGAGTAGGTAACCGCCGTCTTCAGAAGAGTCTTTTTGAGCAATAGCTTGAAAAGGCTCTTTTTTTTGTTAGTATACCTTGCATTTTAACCTCTTTTGTTTAAAAAAATCCATATTTATACCTGCCGGATTTAAACAAAATCAAGACGGAGTATGTTGTTACATTGTAGGGCAATATTTTATAATTAAAAGATGTGAATTGATTTTTATGTTCAAGTTTTAGTCTTACATTTGTGCCTGATTATAATCTGAAAGGAAAATACTTCAAAGTAATGAAAACAACAGTACGACTCACAGCTATATTTACACTGCTTATGCTTTTGATTAGCACAAGTGGTAGCGCAGTGGGCGTGCATACTGTTGACCGTTCGGAAGTATGCCAGTTTATAGCCGATTCTTCTGATAGTAGATTGGGCGTTGTACAATATGATGACCAAAATTTGATGCATGCTTTGACTAGTTCTGATGTAGAGTATAGCGTTAAACTGGTAACGGAAATCCAGCTGCAAAACATGCGGAGCCGACGTGTTGTAGAAATGTACTCTGCATTAAAGAAGGTATTACAAATATTGAGCCTTCGAGATGATTTGATGTCATTAGACAGGAACAAGATGGCTCTTGATGATGACTATGTCGTGTTATCGGCTACTGATCACTACGTCTTTGGGTTAAGACGCATTCTTATTTAACCCCTCTCCCCTCCTTTTTATCTTATATCCAACATTTAAGTAATGCAACCTGCTTGTGGTTGTAGGGCTGTGTCTTGCCGTGATTATAATTGGCCGGGCCTGAAGTTCTATACAATCAATGGCGAGTTGTATCCATTCGAAATTTCTTTAAAAAAAATCCAATATTTAATTATTTAAAAACTAAAATTATTATGGAAACTACTCAAAAAGTACAAAAGAAGTCTACAGGTTTTACTGGTATTAGAGCTGCCGGTGTAGTAATTATTTGCTGTTTCGTTCTGGCTGTTGCCATTTACGAACTGTTGTATGGTAACCCTGCTAACTTTATGAACAACGACCCCAACAATCACCCGCTTCCGGGTAACTTTATGGGAACAATCTACAAAGGTGGTGTAATTGTACCGGTAATCCAAACTTTGTTGCTTACTGTATTGGCGTTAAGTATTGAACGTTATTTCGCTTTGCGTACAGCTTACGGTAAAGGTTCATTGGCGAAATTCGTTGCAAACACTAAAGCTGCTTTGGCTGCCGGCGACTTGAAGAAAGCACAAGAAATTTGTGACAAGCAAAAAGGTTCGGTAGCTAATGTAGTAACGGCTACTTTGAAGAAGTATGATGAAATGGGTAAAGACACCACCTTGGCTAAAGACCAGAAACTGTTGGCTATCCAGAAAGAATTGGAAGAAGCTACAGCATTGGAAATGCCGATGATGCAACAAAACCTTCCGATTATCGCTACTATTACTACGCTGGGTACATTGATGGGTCTTCTCGGAACTGTAATTGGTATGATCCGTTCATTTGCCGCTTTGGCTGCCGGTGGTTCTGCCGACTCTATGGCGCTGTCACAAGGTATCTCGGAAGCTTTGATTAATACTGCATTCGGTATCTTGACCGGTGCCTTGGCTGTTATTGCTTACAACTATTTCACAAACAAGATCGACAAGTTGACTTACTGCCTCGACGAGGTAGGCTTCTCTATCGTGCAGACATTTGCTGCCACTCATAAATAATTGTGCTAACCCTTATTAAACCAAAGAATCATGGGTAGAGCAAAAATTAAAAAGAAGGATACGTTCATTGACATGACTGCCATGAGTGACGTTACCGTATTGCTGCTTACCTTTTTTATGTTGACTTCAACCTTCGTAAAAAAGGAACCGATACAGGTAGCCACTCCGGGTTCTGTCTCTGAAATTAAGATCCCCGAAACGAATATCCTCCAGATTCTGGTGGATCCAAGTGGGAAGATCTTTATGAGTATGGACAAACAGGGTGACTTGAAAGCCACTCTGGAAGCTATGGGACAAGAATATGGTGTAACCTTTACGCCCGAAGAAACCAAAAGCTTTATGCTGGCATCTACTTTCGGAGTAGCCATGAAGAGCATGAAAACCTATTTGGATTTGCCTTCGGAAAAACAAGACGCTGTTTTGATGAACGAAGGAATACCTTGTGACAGTATTGACAATCAGTTTAAAGCCTGGGTGCGTAATGCCCGTGCGGTAAACAGCGATTTGCGTATTGCAATCAAGGCGGATGCTTCTACACCTTACTCTGTAATAAAGAATGTTATGAACTCGCTTCAGGACTTGAGAGAGAACCGGTATAACCTGATTACCTCTCTGAAAACTACTTCTGAAGAATAAAACGAATGAATTATGAGTGCAGAAGTACAACAAAGCGATAATGGCAAAAAAGGCAAAGGCAGCAAACAGAAAAAAATGTCGGTGCGCGTGGACTTTACACCGATGGTGGATATGAACATGTTGCTGATTACCTTCTTTATGCTGTGTACATCGTTGAGCAAACCGCAGACGATGGAAATTAGTATGCCGAGTAATGAAGAGAATCTGACTGAAGACCAACAAACAAAGGTAAAAGCGTCACAAGCCATAACCCTCTTGTTGGGTGCAGACAATAAACTCTATTATTACGAAGGTGAGCCTGACTACAAGGATTACTCAACACTGAAAGAAACAACTTACGATGCCAACGGATTGCGCGCTGTCCTCTTAAGGAAGAATATCGATGCAGTACGTAAAGTACAAGAGTTGAAGCAACAGCGGTTGGATTTGAAAATATCGGAAGAGGAATTTACTGAGCAACGTGCTGAAATTAAAAACGGTAAGGATACACCGACTGTGATTATTAAAGCAACAGACGACTCGGAGTATAAGAATCTGATCGATGCACTGGATGAAATGCAGATTTGCGATATAGGTAAATATGTAATTGCGAAAATTGCCGACGCTGACTTATTCTTGTTGAAGAATTACGAAACGAAGGGGCAACTCTCAAGTGAGATAGAAGAATAAAGTTCCACTAAAAAAGAAAGAAAAATGGCAAAATTAGATTTGACATCCAATGAATGGTGCGAACAGATATTCGAAGGAAAGAACCATGAATATGGCGCATATAAGATGCGTACAGGTTCGGCGAAAAGACATAACCTGGCGATGCTGATTGTGGTAATAATCACAGCGATAGCGTTGATTTTCCCGACCTTGATGAAATGGGCCACTCCGGAACAGAAAGAAGTGATGACAGAGGTAACTTCGTTGTCGCAACTGGAAGAAGCGGAAGTGAAACAAGAGGATATGAAAAAGGTAGAACCTATTGCTCCTCCTCCTCCTGCTCTGAAGAGCTCTATCAAGTTTACAGCACCTGTCATTAAGAAAGACGAAGAAGTTCGTGACGAAGACGAAATGAAGAGTCAGAAAGAATTGACCGATACCAAAGTAGCTATTTCTATTGCCGACGTAAAAGGTAATGATGAAGCAAACGGTAAGGACATTGCTGACCTGAAACAAGTAGTAACTCAAGCTGAACCGGCTAAGGAAGAGGTGTTCGACATGGTTGAACAGATGCCTACATTCCCGGGCGGACAGTCTGAACTGCTTTCGTACATCGCTAAGAACTTAAGATATCCTACTATTGCTCAGGAAAATGGTACACAAGGACGTGTTATCTGCCAGTTCGTAGTAGGTAGAGACGGTCAGGTACGTGAAGTAACTGTACTTCGTTCACTGGACCCTTACTGTGATAAAGAAGCTATCCGCGTAATTCAGGGCATGCCCAAATGGATTCCCGGTAAGCAAAATGGTAAGCCGGTGGCTGTGAAGTATACGGTTCCTATCGTATTTAGATTACAGTAATCATTTTTAATAAAGGTAATAATGATCAAGATACAATTCCGATTGGTGGGTATATGGGCTTTGGGTGTGTTGGCGGTAGCTTGCAACTCGAAACCTAAAGATGGTCTGACTGATACGTATGTATCGGGGGTGATTGCTATCGCTGCCGATGAAAGTTTCCGGCCTATTGTGCAGGAAGAGATAGATGTCTTTGAGGCTTTGTACCCATTGGCCGGAATTGTTCCTCGTTATACCACCGAAGTAGAAGCGATTAATTTATTGCTGAAGGACAGCCTGCGCATGGCAATTGCTACACGCAAGCTAACTCCTGCCGAAATGGAATCGTTCCATAGCCGCAAATTCTACCCCCGGGAGATTAAAGTGGCCACCGATGGGTTGGCGCTGATTGTGAATAAGCAGAACCCGGACTCGCTGATTAGCGTACGGGATATTCGAAGGATATTGACGGGTGAGGTGAAGCAGTGGAAGGAAGTATATTCCACCTCCCGCCTGAAGAACATTACGGTGGTATTCGATAATAAGAATTCCAGTACGGTGCGATTTGCCATTGATTCTATTTGTGCCGGTAAACCGTTGTCGGCCGGTGAGGTGAAGGCGGTTCAAACAAGTCAACAGGTGATTGACTTTGTAGCTCAAACACCTGATGCAATCGGTGTAATCGGAGTGAACTGGTTGGGCAACCGCAGCGATACGACTCACCTTTCTTTCCGCAACGAAATCAGGGTATTGGCAGTAAGCGCAGAGGATATTGCAACTCCATCGAATAGCTATAAGCCGTATCAGGCTTACCTGTATTATGGAGACTATCCGTTGGCCCGTCCTATTTATGCATTACTAAACGATCCCCGTAACGCTTTACCGTGGGGATTTACGTCCTTTATAACTTCCGATAGGGGACAGAAGATTATCTTAAAATCCGGACTTGTCCCGGCCACACAACCGGTGCGTATTGTCCACATCAAAGACGAATAATAACTAAAATTACAAACTCATGAAACGTTTTCAATTATTAATAGCAGGAGTGTTTATAGCAGCCGGCTCACTTTGCGCTCAAACACCCGAAACCGAGTGGAAAGAGGGTGTGAGCAAAATAAAAGGGCTGATCACATCTAACCCTGCACAAGCTTCGCAAGAAGCCGAAACATTGCTCAAAGGGAAAAATAAGAAGAATGTTGACCTGATTGCAGCTATTTCAGAAGCTTATTTGTCAGCCGGAAAAATTTCTGAAGCTGAAACATACCTGGAACTGGGTAAAAAAGCAAATAATAAATCGGCTGTTCTTTCTGTATTGACCGGTGATATTGCTGTAGCCAGGAAAGAGCCGGGTGTGGCTTGTCAATCGTACGAGCAAGCTATTTATTATGATGCAAAATGCGTAGAAGCCTACATTAAGTTTGCCGATGTATATAAAACAGCCAGTCCACAGCTTGCGATTGAGAAACTGGAACAATTGAAAGAAATGAATATTGATAATGCTGCCGCCGATAAGAAGTTGGCAGAGATTTATTACCTCAATAACAAGTTTGCCAAGGCAGCCGAAGCATACGAACGCTTTGTGAACACACCCGAAGCTACCGAAGATGATATCATGAAGTATGCTTTTGCTTTGTTCCTCACCAAGAACTTTGATAAGTCACTGGAGGTAACCAAGATGGGCTTACAACGTAACCCGCGCAGAGCTGCTTTCAACCGTTTGGCTATGTACAATTATACGGATATGAAGCGTTATGATGAAGCTACAAAAGCAGCCGATGCTTTCTTCAACGCTTCTGACAAAGCCGATTTCTCTTACCTGGATTATATGTACTACGGACACTTGCTGTCTGCTACAGGTAAGTTTGCCGAATCTATTCCGCAATATGAAAAGGCGATGGAACTGGATCCCGAGCGGGTAGAACTGTGGCGTGAGATTTCAAGTGCTTACGAGCAACAGAATGATTATCCAAACGCCATTGGAGCGTATGAAAAATATTACGGGTCGTTACCTGCCGACAAGCAGACTGCCGACTTGCAATTCCAAATAGGTAAACTTTATTATGCCGAAGGCACAAGTACCGACTCAATTGCAGTGACCCCTGCCATGAGAGCTGTCGCTTTAGCATCAGCCGACTCTGTTTTTGCGGCCATTGCCATTCAGAGCCCGGATAGCTACATGGGTAACTTCTGGCGTGCACGTACCAACTCGGCACTCGACCCGGAAACTACACAAGGTTTGGCTAAACCCTATTATGAATTGGTGGCCGAACTGTTGATAAGCAAAAACGATCCGCGCTATAACTCGGCGTTGATTGAATGTTACAGTTACTTGGGATACTATTATCTGGTAGCTAACAAGATGCCGGAGTCCAAAGAATACTGGAGCAAAATTCTGGCTATAGACCCTGAAAATGCTACTGCCAAAAGGGCATTGGAAGGAATCAAATAGTAATAATTTTAGTTGTTTGTCGTTGAGAGGAGCGGAGAGTGATCTTAGCTCCTCTCTTTTTTTTGCTTTTTTTCGTTGTTTTGTTTGGTAGTTCCAAAAGAATATCTACATTTGCGGTGTACTAATAAACTAATACACTATAATTCTTAAAAATAAACGCAATGGTAACAGTAGAAAATCTTTCATTTACCTACCGCAGGACGAAGCCTGCTGTACTACATGGTTTCTCGCTTGCTTTGGAGCGCGGAAAAATTTATGGGCTATTAGGCAAGAATGGAGCGGGTAAGTCCACGCTTTTATACCTGATGGCTGGTTTGCTTACACCTAAGAGCGGACGTGTTATGTACCACGATACAGATGTACGTCGTCGCCTGCCGGTTACGCTGAGCGATATGTTCCTGGTACCTGAGGAATTTGAACTACCGCCGGTTTCCTTGGTTAGCTATGTGGCGTTAAACAGCCCTTTCTATCCTAAATTCAGTGAAGAAGATATGTTGAAGTACCTTCATTGTTTTGATATGAGCATGGACGTGCATTTGTCCGAACTTTCTATGGGACAGAAAAAGAAAGTCTTTATGAGTTTTGCGTTAGCCACCAATACCTCTTTGCTATTGATGGACGAACCAACCAATGGACTCGATATTCCCGGGAAAAGTCAGTTCCGTAAGTTCATTGCAACCGGCATGACGGATGATAAAACCATTCTTATTTCCACACATCAGGTTCGGGACATCGATAAATCGCTCGATCATGTTGTAATTATGGAGAATAGCCGGGTATTGTTGGATGCATCCATGTCGGCCATTGGCGATAAGTTGCTGTTTGTAGAGAGTGAAGACCGCTCGTTGGCGCAGGACGCTTTGTTTGCAGTGCCTTCCATACAAAGTAACTCATTGGTATTGCCCAATACTGCCGGCGACGAGTCGGAAATCAACCTTGAACTTCTTTTTAACGCTGTGTTGGCTAAGCCCGAAGAAATAGCCGCTTTGTTTCACACTAATCAATAAATGCCTTATGATAAAAGATACTTTTTTTAGCTTTCCCCGCTTTGTGAATCTTTGCCGGAAGGAGATGGTAGAGAGTTGGAAGTCGCATTTGCTTCGCGTAGCCATGATGTACGGAGCCTTGGTACTTGTCTTTTTACTCAACGGATTGGTGGTGTACAACCAACATATACCCAATTTCGGTGATACTGACCCCGCCTGGGGAGGTGTACTGGGTACGTTTGTAGCAATGGGAATTGCTTTTGCCTGCTTCAGCGCTTCCCTTATGATGGAACGGATGAAGAGCAAAACCAGTCGCTTATCAGTGCTCATGACACCGGTTACTCCTTTCGAGTATTACATTTCACGCTGGTTGGTGTATACATTGGCTTTCTTAGTGGTTTATCTCATTGTATTTATGTTAGCCGATTATACGCGCGTATTGTTCTTCTCGATAAATGCTCCCCAAGGTCGAATTGTGGAAGCCATTAACCTGAGCTCATTGAACCAGCAGTATGATATTTTCTCCCACGGTAAGGTTTGGCTTTTTGGTATATCTACTTTTTTGTTTACCCAATCTTGCTTTGTGTTGGGAAGTACCATTTGGCCGAAACGTGCTTTTCTGAAAACCTTTGTTGCCGGGCTTATCATAAATACCGTATTCTCGGTATTTCTCAGTACTTCCCGGTTTATTAAAGCGCCTTTGGCGGATACGGACGTCAATGTGTTTTCCAATCTATCGGCCATTGTTTTGTTGGTGCTGGCTTTGTTTCATTGGGTGCTTGCCTATTACCGGTTCAAAGAATCGGAAATCATTCATCGGATGTAAAAACTTTGTTCTATGAACTTTAAAGAAAGTAAGGCTATCTACCTGCAAATAGCAGACAGGATATGCGATGAAATTTTGTTGGGGCAATATTCCGAAGAAGAACGGATACCTTCCGTGCGCGAATATGCTTCTATGGTGGAGGTAAATGCCAACACGGTGATGCGCTCATACGATTACCTGCAATCGCAAAAGGTTATTTATAACAAGCGGGGCATTGGTTATTTTGTATCGGCCGGGGCACAGAAACAGATTCATTCGTTACGGCGGGAACTGTTTCTGCAGGAAGAAGCCGGGAACTTTTTCCGTGAGATGTATACATTAGGAATTTCCATGGAAGAAATTACGGGTATGTATAATGACTTTTGTAAGAATCAACTGTAACTAAAAAGGAGGAAATATGAAACGAACAACTTATATACTAATAGGTTACCTTGTAGTAGCTTTAGTAACCCTGATAGTACTGCAGAACCTTTTGTAGAAACGAAAAAAGCACCTCAAAGAGGTGCTTTTTTTAGTTGCGGAGGCCTGACTCGAACAGACGACCTTTGGGTTATGAGCCCAACGAGCTACCAACTGCTCCACTCCGCGATGTTTTGTGGGTGCAAAGGTAGTGCTTATAATCGGAAACGCAAATTATTGGGGTTTTATTTTCTGTTAAATAGTGTATATGTTAAATATGACACTGTTTTCTTGTGTGGTAGAGAGAAAATAATTACTTTCGCACACATTATTAAGTAATGTGCAATTCATGTAACCTATGACCGTATCAAAGACAAAGGCCAAATTAGTAGACGTTGCCCGTCAGCTTTTTGCTAAGATGGGGGTGGAGAATACCACCATGAACGATATTGCCCTTGCTTCTAAAAAAGGTAGACGTACGTTGTATACCTATTTTAAAAGTAAGGACGAAATTTATGCGGCTGTGGTTGAATCGGAACTGGATATCCTTTCGGATATGATGAAACGGGTGGCCGAGAAGGACATTACGCCTGAACGGAAGATTCTGGAGATGATTTACACGCGGCTCGATGCTATCAAGGAAGTGGTTTACCGTAACGGTACGCTTCGCGCTATCTTCTTCCGGGATATCTGGCGGGTAGAGAAGGTTCGTAAGAAATTCGACTCCCGGGAGATACAGCTGTTCAAGGCTGTACTGCAAGAAGGTAAAGAGAAAGGTGTGTTCAACATTATAGACGTAGATATGACGGCGGCCATCGTACACTATTGTGTAAAAGGCATCGAGGTTCCTTATATCCGTGGGCAGATAGGAGAATACCTGGATATGGAAACACGAAAAAAATATGTTGCCAATATGGTGTTGGGAGCTTTACGCAAAACTGATATTTAAATTAAAATAAACTTAGTATGGGATTATTAGACGGAAAAACAGCCATTGTAACCGGTGCTGCTCGCGGTATTGGTAAGGCTATCGCTTTAAAATTCGCTTCAGAAGGAGCCAACATTGCATTTACCGACCTTGTGATTGATGAGAATGCAGAGAATACGGCTAAAGAAATTGAGGCTATGGGTGTAAAAGCCAAAGGATATGCTTCAAATGCAGCCAACTTTGAAGATACTGCTAAAGTGGTTGCCGAAATTCACAAAGATTTTGGACGTATTGATATATTGGTGAACAACGCCGGTATTACCCGCGACGGTTTGATGATGCGTATGAGTGAACAACAATGGGATATGGTAATCAACGTAAACTTGAAATCTGCTTTCAACTTTGTTCATGCTTGTACTCCCATCATGATGCGTCAGAAATCGGGAAGCATCATTAACATGGCTTCTGTAGTAGGTGTACACGGTAATGCCGGTCAGGCTAACTATTCGGCTTCAAAGGCAGGTATGATTGGTTTGGCTAAGTCGATTGCTCAGGAATTGGGTTCTCGCGGTGTACGTGCCAATGCCATTGCTCCGGGCTTCATCATAACCGATATGACTGCTGCATTGTCGGAAGAAGTAAAGACCGAATGGGCCAAGAAGATTCCGTTGCGTCGTGGCGGTACTCCCGAAGATGTGGCTGATGTAGCTACTTTCCTCGCTTCTGATATGTCCGCTTATGTTTCCGGACAAGTAATTCAGGTAGATGGTGGTATGAATATGTAATTCACGCATGACCGTTGTATACGAAGATAATCACATTATCATAGTTAATAAGACCAGCTCCGAGATAGTCCAGTCTGACAAAACGGGAGATACTCCTCTTTCTGAAACGGTAAAGCAATACCTGAAAGAGAAGTATAATAAGCCCGGCAATGTCTTTATTGGTGTAACACACCGACTGGACCGCCCCGTGAGCGGTCTTGTTCTTTTTGCCCGTACCAGCAAAGCATTACCCCGGCTCAATGAGATGTTCCGGGATGGTGCGGTGAAGAAGACTTACTGGGCCATAGTGAAGGATGCTCCCCGGGAACCCGAAGGAGAACTTACGCATTACCTGGTACGTAACGAAAAGCAGAATAAGAGCTATGCGTACGATAAGGAAGTGCCCAATAGCAAGAAAGCCATTCTGCACTACCGGGTGATAGGGCGATCGGATAATTACTACCTGTTGGAGATTGATTTGAAAACCGGCCGTCATCATCAGATTCGCTGCCAGTTGGCTAAGATGGGTTGTCCCATTAAGGGCGATTTGAAGTACGGTTTTCCCCGCTCCAACCCCGATGGAAGCATTTGCCTGCATGCACGCCACATTGAGTTTGTGCATCCGGTATCCAAAGAACTCATTGTACAAGAAGCGCCCGTTCCGGAAGGTAATCTGTGGAACGGATTTGAATTCAACTAAAAAAGCCATCCCTTGAATAGACTAAGTAGGGATGGCTTTTTTTGTTTGTCGGAGTATACCGGTTTTAAACAGACTTATGCAATAGAGTCTGTCTTTGCGGGTTCCTCTTGTACCGGAGTTTCCGATTTAGGTTCATCAGATTTAGATGGTTCTTCGGCTTTAGGCTCGTCTTTAGTAGAGTCCTCAACTTGTTCAGTAGCCGGTTGTTGTTTTACCGGATCCTGAGCCATAACAATTGGAGATACTCCACATGCAAACATGAACATTACTGCTACTACTACTACCTTTTTCATTTCTTCATTTGTTTAAATTATACTTCAATTCTCTCAAAGTCAAGGCGACTTGTATATTTGAGTTCATACATGACTTTCTGTTAATAATAGACCAAACGGCGTGCCAAACTCAGTCTGATTATCTATGCTGTTGATAATCAGAGTGAAGTGAATTGTGGCATGTGTGGAAAAGTGTGGAGCAGTGTGGAATGTGTAGCGTAAATGTGTGGAAAAGTTCCACACTTCTATAGTTCAATACCGTGTACTTTCAGTTTGTTGTAGAGTGTTTTGCGGTCGATGTTGAGCAGTTGCGCCGCTTTGCTCTTGTTGTTGCCTGTTTGCCGGAGCACTTCCAGTATTTGTTCTTTCTCGGCTTTCTCATTTTTGAGTGCGAGGGAAGTTGTTACGGCGGGAAGTTCATTGAGCTCTTCGCCTAACTCCAGGGGTGTAATAAAGTGGGTTTGGGTGAGCAGCGTGGCACGTTTAATGATATTTTTTAGTTGGCGCAGGTTGCCGGGCCAGTGGTAATCTACAATCATTTTAGCAGCTTCGGGCGTAAACCCGGTGAGTTGCTTGCCCAATTCCTTGTTGGCTTGATCCAGGAAGAAGTTGGCAAACAACAGGATATCTTCGTGCCTGTCCTTGAGGCAAGGAATGCGGAGGGTGAATTCATTGATGCGGTGGTACAAATCTTCACGGAAGCTTCCTTTCTCAATAGCTGTTTCCAGGTTCTCGTTGGTGGCGGATAGCAGGCGGATATCCACGTTGATTTCTTTATTGGAACCTACCGGGCGTACTTTGCGTTCCTGCAATACACGGAGCAGTTGTACCTGTACCTCGTAGCTCAGGTTTCCTATTTCGTCGAGGAAGATGGTACCGCCGTTGGCCGCAACAAAGGCCCCTGTGGCATCGTTGAGTGCTCCGGTGAAGGCGCCTTTTACGTGTCCGAAGAACTCCGAAGCAGCCAGTTCCTTGGGAATGGCGCCACAGTCGATGGCAATAAACGGCTGATGGCTTCGTTTGCTTAGTTGGTGGATGCGGTGCGCCACATACTCCTTACCCGTACCACTGGCTCCGTTAATGAGTACCGACATGTTGGTAGGTGCTACCAGTTCCACATATTTATAAAGTTGGCGCGCCACGTCGCTGTTTCCTTCGAGGAAGTTGGCAGTGGGAGCGGTAGATGCCGTTTTACCAGAACCTGCAGGTGCAGGAGGTACAACCTCAGCGGTTGCAGAAGATTTGGAAGCGTGAGCACCTGTCGGTGCCGTGGTTTCCAGCGCAGCATTCATTTTCTTGAGCAGCTCGTCCGGATTTACCGGCTTGGCAATGTAGTCACAGGCTCCCAGTTTGATGGCTTGTACGGCCGATTGTATATCGGCATAGCCCGTCATAATAATCAGGGGAATGGAGAGATGCCCGGCATTCATCCACTTCAGGAGGAAGATTCCGTCCTCGTCGGGGAGGCGCAAGTCCGATAAAATCAAGTCGGCCGGTTGTGCTTCCAGGAACTTCTGTGCACGGGCAATGCTACTTACCGACGATACTTCGAAGCCCTTCTTGGTGAGCCACGTTTTTAGCATCATACCGAAAGTTATGTCATCTTCTATGATCAGAATGGATTTCATGGGGTCAGCTTTCTCTCATTTTGTCAGACAAAGGTAAAAGGATTTGCTTGAAAATCGTATATTTGCGGACTAAAATTAGGAGATCAACCGATGAAAAAGAGTTTATTACTACTATTAACCATACTTGCTTGCATGGGAACAGCCTGCAAGCCGGGACAAAAAAAAGATAAAAACATGGAAAATCAAGGAGGAACCCTGGTGAAGATTGAAACCACCATGGGTACTATTCAAGTGAAGTTGTATGACGAAACCCCGTTGCATCGCGATAACTTTATCAAACTGGTGCAGAACGGCACGTATGAGGGTACGCTGTTTCACCGGGTTATCAAGGACTTTATGATACAGGCAGGCGACCCCGACTCAAAGAATGCCCCCAAGGGTAAGATGCTGGGCTCGGGCGATGTGGGCTATACCATACCCGCCGAGTTTGTTTACCCCCAATACTTCCACAAGAAAGGCGCCCTCTCGGCTGCCCGTCAAAGTGACCAGGTAAATCCGAAGAAAGAATCGTCGGGTTGCCAGTTCTACATTGTAACCGGACAGGTGTTTAACGACTCCACCTTATTAAATATGGAACAACAAAAGAACCAGAACAAGCTGAATGTAATCTTCAACGCGCTGGCTCAAAAGCACATGAAGGAAATATACAAGATGCGTAAGGACAACGACGAAGACGGATTGTACGCCTTGCAGGATACCTTGCTGGCTCAAGCCGAAAAGGAAGCTGCCCTTCAGCCCGACTTCCAATTCACGCCCGAACAGGTAAAGGCATATACCACCGTGGGCGGTACTCCGCATCTGGATAACGACTACACTGTATTTGGCGAAGTGGTAGAAGGCCTCGACATTGTAGATAAGATTCAGCAAGTAAAGACCGACCGTAGCGACCGTCCCGAAGACGACGTACGCATCGTAAAGGTTACCATCCTAAAATAACCCTATGCAAATCAATCGTTTGGTCCTTGATAACGGTCTGCGCATAGTACATTCGCCCGACGAAAGTACGCAGATGGTGGCGCTCAACATCTTGTACGATGTGGGCGCCCGCGACGAGCACCCCGACCACACGGGGTTTGCCCATTTGTTTGAACACCTCATGTTCGGCGGGTCGGTGAATATCCCCGATTACGACGAACCGCTTCAACTGGCGGGAGGTGAGAACAATGCCTGGACCAACAACGACATTACCAACTACTACCTTACCGTACCGCGCACCAACGTAGAAACCGGCTTTTGGCTGGAGTCCGACCGCATGTTGGGGCTCGACTTCAGCGAACGTAGCCTGGAAGTGCAGCGCGGGGTGGTAATGGAAGAGTTCAAGCAACGTTGCCTCAACCAACCGTATGGCGACATCGGCCACCTGTTGCGTTCGTTGGCTTACCAGGTACATCCTTACTGCTGGCCCACCATCGGTAAAGAACTGTCGCACATTGCCAATGCCACGCTTGACGAGGTGAAAGCTTTCTTCTACCATTTCTATGCTCCTAACAACGCCATCCTCTCGGTTACCGGTAACATTTCGTGGGACGAAACCGTGCGGTTGGCGCGTAAATGGTTTGCCCCTATCCCGCGCCGGGATGTACCGGTGCGCAACCTTCCGCAGGAACCTGTACAAACGGAGCAACGTCGCCTGGAAGTAGAACGCAACGTACCGCTGGATGCCCTGTATATGGTGTTCCACATGAGCGACCGCCGGCATCCCGATTACTATGCGTACGATATCCTGTCGGACGTACTGAGCAACGGGCGTTCCAGCCGGCTTACCCAACGGTTGATACAAGAACGTAAACTGTTTGGCAGCATCGATGCTTCCGTATCGGGCAGTATCGATGCCGGATTGTTCCATGTATCGGGCAAGCCCATGGCAGGTGTTTCGTTGCAACAGGCCGAAGATGCCGTGCGCGAAGAACTGCAACGCTTGCAGGACGAACTTGTGGGTGAACAGGAACTGGAAAAGGTGAAGAACAAGTTTGAGTCGACCCAGATATTCGGCAACATTAATTACCTGAACGTAGCTACTAATCTGGCCTGGTTCGAGCTTATCGGCCGTGCCGAAGACCTGTTAACCGATGTTGACCGCTACCGTGCCGTAACTGCCCAACAACTGCAACGGGTAGCCTGCGAGTTATTCCGCCCGGAGAATGGAGCGGTGCTTTACTACAAATCTTCCGGTGCTCAGTAACTATCCGGTTGTTTCAAGGCATGAAACGAGGAGTTACAAGGCATGAAACAAGAAGTTTCAAGGCATGAAACTGAGAGTTCAGCCCTTGAAACCAGAAGTTCAGCCGATGAACCAGAAATTTCAGCCTTTGGAACTACATGGAACCTAATTAATTCATTGCATGAAGACCCTGTTTGCCACATACAAAGACCACTACAAAGCCCTGTTCTACCTGGGGCTTCCCATTGTTATCGGTCAACTGGGGGTAATAATCCTCGGCTTTGCCGATACGCTGATGGTGGGCCATCACAGCACCATGGAGCTGGGTGCTGCCTCCTTTGTAAACAGTGTTTTTATGTTACTCATTATTTTCAGCACCGGTTTTTCGTACGGACTCACCCCGATAGTGGGCGGATTGTATGGCAACCGGCAGTTAGCCGCCGCCGGGCAAGCGTTGCGTTGCAGCCTGCTTGCCAACTTACTCGTGGCTTTGCTGCTTACCCTCATCATGACGGGTGTTTACTTTAACCTCGAACGGTTGGGGCAGCCCGAAGAGCTCATTCCTCTTATTAAACCCTACTATCTTACCCAACTTGCCTCGCTGGTATTTGTGATGCTGTTTAACGGCTTCAAGCAATTTACCGATGGTATTACCGATACCAAAACCGCCATGTGGATACTCCTGGGTGGTAATATGCTGAACATCATCGGCAACTACTTCCTGATATACGGAGCCTGCGGCTTTCCCGAGATGGGATTGCTGGGAGCCGGACTCAGTACGCTGTTTTCCCGGGTGGTTATGTTGGTGGTCTTTGCAGGAATCTTCTTGCGGAGTTCCCGTTTCCGGCGGTTCCGCGTGGGCTTCTTCCGCTTGGGATGGTCGCGCCCGTTGTTCCTTCGTCTCAATGCCTTGGGATGGCCTATTGCCCTGCAGATGGGTATGGAAACCGCCTCGTTTAGTTTTAGTGCCGTGATGGTAGGTTGGCTGGGTACGGTGGCATTGGCTTCCCATCAGATTATGTGTACCATTTCGCAACTCAACTTCATGCTCTTTTACGGCATGGGTGCGGCTATCGCCGTGCGGGTAAGTAACTTCAAGGGACAGGGCGATATGGTGAATGTACGCCGGGCAACCTATGCCGGTTTTCACCTTATTATGGGTATGGCTTTGGTGTTGTCGGCAATTATCTTTATCTTCCGCAATCAATTAGGCGGATGGTTTACCGATAGCGCCGAGGTGTCGGCACTGGTGGCGCAACTCGTAATCCTCTTCCTGGTGTATCAATTTGGCGACGGGCTGCAAATAACCTTTGCCAACGCCCTTCGCGGCATTGCCGATGTTAAGCCGATGATGCTTATTGCCTTCGTCGCCTATTTCATCATCTCGCTACCCGTAGGATACCTGTGCGGGTTTACGTTTGGCTTAGGGGCGGTGGGAGTCTGGATGGCTTTCCCGTTCGGATTAACAAGTGCCGGAATCATGCTGTGGCTCCGGTTCAAGCATAAAACCCAATGACACCCTCACGCTTTACCACCGTAAAAATTGCCGTTGGCTACATCCTGTTACTCATGGCGGTGCTCTTCTCCCTGGTCTTTATCCACCGGGAGATGCAGAAACTCTCTGACTCGGATAATTGGGAAACCCTGCAAACCGATAGTCTGTTCTATTGGTTGGAGCAGAAAGACCGCAATACCATCCGCATCCTGGAGGAACTGAACAATACCACCGATAACATGCTCTCCATCAAAGACCTCAACGAGGTGATTGCCGAGCAGGATACCATAATTGCCCAACACCGGGTGCAGCAACGGGTGCTCACCAAGCGCGACTCCATCATTACCCCTGCCCGTAAAAAAGGATTCTTCCGCCGTTTGGGGGAAGTGTTTGTACCTCCCCGCAAAGACTCGGCCATTGTGGTAAATACTTCTACCGAGGTGGCTACCGATACCGTGCTCGAAGCGTATAACCCTGCCGACTCCCTGCACCGGAAAATACGTATCGTAACCAAGCAACTGCAAGGACGTAAAACCATTATCCAACGCAGTAACAGCTACCGCGAACTCAATGAAGAGCTTACCGGACGCATCGACAGCCTGATTAAAGGCTATCAGTATGAAGCGTTGGAACATGTGAAATTGAATGCCGAGCAAGGGCGCAGCATTCGCCAGCACTCCACCGAAACCATCGGGCGCGTGGCTATCTTTGCCATCTTGCTCTCGGCCCTGTTCCTGGTGCTTATCTGGCGTGATATTACCCGCAGTAACCGGTACCGTAAGGAGTTGGAAGAAGAGAAACGGCTCACCGAAGAGTTGTTGCATGCCCGCGAAAAGCTGATGCTTGCCATTACGCACGACTTTAAAGCGCCGCTGGGTTCTATCATGGGGTACTCCGAACTCCTGTCCGGACTGGTTACCGATGAACGGCAGCGCTTCTACCTTGAGAACATGAAGACTTCGTCGGAGCATCTGCTCAAGTTGGTGGGCGATTTGCTCGACTTCCATCGTCTGGAACTCAACAAAACGGAGGTCAACCTGCTTCCATTCCACCCTTCGCAGCTCTTTGAGGAGATTCGCATCTGCTTTGAACCCTTGGCGGTTGCCAAAGGACTGGCGTTGCAGTGCCACATAGCTCCCGAATTACGGCAAAGTTACCTGGGCGACCCGCTGCGCATTCGCCAGGTTACCGATAACCTGCTGTCTAATGCCATCAAGTTTACCACGCAAGGTAGCGTATCGTTGAATGTTGGTATCGAACGGTCGGTTTTATGCATCGAAGTGTCCGATACGGGCAAGGGTATGGAACCTGCCGACCTGCAACGTATATTTCAGGAATTTACCCGTCTGCCGGGTGCTCAGGGCGAAGAAGGTTTCGGTCTGGGACTCTCCATTGTGAGTAAACTGGTAACGTTGCTCGGCGGAAAGGTAAACGTGGAAAGTTCTCCCGGTGTAGGTAGTTGCTTTACAATAACCCTGCCCTTGCAACCGGGTAAGGAAGGTGAAGATTCATTACCTGCTATCCCGGTGCCTGCCGAACCACTCTCGTCATCTGCCCCTTTACGCATCCTCTTGATTGACGACGATGTAATTCAGCTCAAACTAACCGCTGCCATGTTGGCCCAACAAGGTATTGAGGCTGTATGTTGCGAACAGCCCGATGCCCTGTTCTACCAACTGCGTACCTCCACCTTCGATGTATTGCTTACTGATGTACAAATGCCTGCCCTGAACGGGTTCGATTTGTTGAAGTTGCTCCGTTCGTCTAACATTCCGCAAGCACATACCTTGCCTGTGATAGCTGTTACCGCCCGCAGCGAGTTGAGTGTAACCCACTTTATCCGTCACGGTTTTGCCGGTTGCCTGCACAAACCTTTTACCGTAAAAGAGTTGTTGGAGGTGGTTAACGGCAAGTCCGATGCTCTTCACTTTGCCGCCCTCACCTCCTTTTCCGAAGGCGATGCCGAAGCATCCCGTGCCATCATCAGTTCCTTTGTGGAAGAAACCGGTAAGAATGTAGCCCGCATGGCCGAGGCGTTTGCCGTTTCTGATACCGATGGTATTGCCGGCATGGCGCACAAGCTGCTTCCGCTGCTTACCCTGATTGGAGCGCATGCTACCGTTCTGCAACTCACCTGGCTCGAAGGGCAACGCGGCAATCCTTTCACCGAAGAAGTACAACACCGTACCGCCGAAGTATTGGAGGCGCTCCGCAACATCATTGCCCAAGCCGAAGCATACTCAGAAAAACCATAGGACATGAGCTCCATTGCCGTCGGTTTCAACCGACGGTTTAATCAATAAGGAGCGAAGCGACCTTCCTTTGTGGGTTTTAACCCCAGGTTTCTGTTTTTTAGAACTGTATCATACCTGGGGTTAAAACCCGCAAGGGTATAAATGATTGTTTAATGCTTCGCAAACCGTCGGTTGAAACCGACGGCAATGGAGCTCATGTCCTGCACTTAGTGATTATCTTCCTTTTTTCCTTTTCCCTGGTTATTAGTCGGCAAAAAGCCCGTGTTGGTAAGTATTTCTGCCTGTACGAATCTTTTTAAGGATAAATTTGTTTTCTTTGTATCACTTTTATTCTACTTGCACACTGCATGAAACGAAAATGGCTGAAGTGGGTAACTCGGATACTACTTACTCCGGTACTCCTTTTTATACTGCTTATGGTATTGCTCTATATACCTCCCGTACAGAACTTGCTGCGCCGGGAAGCGGTAGCTTATGCCTCTGAAGCCACCGGTATGCAGATTGAAGTACGCCGTATCGACCTGCGTTTTCCACTCGATTTATTGGTGCGGGGAGTACAGGTAATACAAACGCCCGATACATTGCTTACCCTGGACCGGTTGAATGTACACGTCAGGGTGCTGCCTCTTTTCCGCGGCAGAGTAGAAGTAGGTGATGTGGTTGTACAGCGGGCTACCGTAAATACTGCACAACTCATTAAAGGTATGCAGGTAAAAGGCATATTGGGGCGGTTCTCGTTGAACGTCAATATTGACCTGGAGCAGGAAACCGCCGTTATACAACACGTAGAACTTGATAATACCCATGTGCGGCTGACGATGCTCAACGATACTACCACTACACCGAAAGATTCCGCTTCGACTCCTCTCCGGTGGAAGGTAGACCTCCATACACTGAACCTGAAGAATGTATCGTGTAACGTACTCATGCCCGACGATTCGGTTCGTATTACCACCCATGTGGGCGAAGCCAGTGCCGAAGGTGTGAAGGCCGATTTACGTTATCAACTGTATGGTTGGAAGTCGTTTACCCTTACCGGGACGTCGGCCGGTTATCGGGTGGGTACAAGCAAACCTGTTGCCGGATTCGATCCTGCCAACATAGCCGTGCGCGATGTGCGTATAGCCCTCGATTCGGTGCTTTACCAGGGGAATAATGCCGTTGCCGTTATTCGCGAATGTTCGTTGAACGAGCGTTCGGGCCTGAGTATTAACTCCCTCACA
Organism: Bacteroides sp.; assembly: GCA_031554285.1. Taxonomy (GTDB): domain Bacteria; phylum Bacteroidota; class Bacteroidia; order Bacteroidales; family Bacteroidaceae; genus Bacteroides. The sequence continues at coordinate 4,854 of JAVBVL010000081.1, read as the reverse complement.
GGGCGCATAGTAGCTACTCCCAACGGCATTCAGGTGCCTTTTATCCGGTTACAGACCAACCACTCGTCGATGGATTTTGACTTGAATACCAGTTGGAGCCTGGCAAGTCTGCTTACCGCCGGTGAACTGACTACCCATTTCAATGCTTTTATCGGCAAGCAGGACGTGATGCTGTTTGCCGGCAACCTGCCCGAAGAGTTTCGCGAGGCATACCCCTTCCGTCCGTTGGTTATCCGGGCGGGGGTAGAGGGAAGCCTCGACCGCATGCGTGTCTCCAGGCTGCATGCCGAACTGCCCGGTGCCTTCTCCCTCAAAGGCGATGGCGAATTGTTTCATGTAACCGACAGCGTACACCGCTCGGGTAATATAAACCTGGATTTACTTACCGGCAAGCTCAACTTCCTCACGCTGCTCACCGATACCAAAGGTCGGATAGCCATTCCCGATAGTATCCGCATGAATGCTGCATTGGGCGTGGACGGTTCTACTTACAAAGGCGACGTGAATATCACGGAAGGACAGGGAAACATACAACTTCAAGGCTTGTTTAACCAGGTTACCGAGGCTTATAATGCCGACCTGAAAGTGTGCGACCTGCAATTGCAACACTTCCTGCCAAAAGACTCGTTTCATGAACTTTCCTTCAGCACTTCGCTCAAAGGACAGGGTATCGATATAGTTTCTCCACGTACGCAAGCTACGGTAACCCTCGATGTAGATACCCTTCACTACAGCCGTTACCGCTTGGCTAATATGCAGTTGGGCGGAACATTAAAGAATGGTGTGGCAGTAGCTAAAGTACAGGTAAATAACCGTTTGGCACAATTCACCGCCGTGGGACAGTATAACCTGATGCATGCCTATTACGACGGGGAACTTTCGGTAGAAGCCACCCGCATCGACCTGTACGAGATGGGGCTGTTTCCCGAATTGCAGAAACATCCGCTGGTCTTCACACTGAATGCTGAAGCGCGCAAGGATAAGGTTGCCGCCAAACTAACATCGGGCGACCTGAACGTCGACTTCACCACCGCCAACGGAGTAGACCCCTTGATGAAACAAGGACAAAAGTTTGTCGACCTCCTGTTCGCGCAGATAAAGAACAAACGCCTCGACCATGCCGAGATGCGCCGGGAGTTGCCCACAGCCCGCCTGGTTATTACTTCCGGTAAAGAGAATCCGATAGCCTGGTACCTGGCACGTAGCAATGTAAACTACAAAGATGCCTCGGTACGCTTCAATATTTCTCCCGAACGGGGAATCAACGGGCGGGCAGCCGTACATGCACTTAAAGTAGATACCTTGCTGCTCGATACCGTATTTTTTGCCGCCCGCCAGGATACAAGCATGATGCAGCTTCGCGGCAGGGTGGTTAACAACAGCAAGAATCCGCATGTTACTTTCAATGCCGGCGTTACGGGCGAGATACGCACCAACGATGCCGAACTTACCGTCGATTTTGAGAATGCCAAGGGCGAAAAAGGGTTGCTGCTGGGGCTTCGCGCCCGTCCGCGTCGTAGTGGCGACGGACTGGTTATCAACCTGATACCCGACGAACCCATTGTCGCTTTCCGGCAGTTTAAGTTTATCGACAATAACAACTGGATGTACCTGCACAACAACATGCGCGTATATGCCAACATCGATATGTTAGATACGGAAGGAACCGGCTTCCGCATGCATTCGGTGCGTGAAGATACGGTATCTCTGCAAAACATGAATGTTGAAATTAACCGTATCAACCTGGGTGAGCTAAGCGCTATCCTGCCTTACCTGCCCGAAGTATCGGGACTCTTCTCGGCAGAGGCGCATTATGTACAAAGCCCCGATGCCCCCATGCAAGTATCGGCCGAAGCCACCATTGACAAACTCACGTATGAGCGTTATCCCATTGGCAACGTAAGCCTGGGAGCTACCTGGCTGCCCGGTGAAGGTGGTAAGCAGCACATCAATACCTATCTTACCCACGAAGGCGAAGAAGTTATGGTGGCCGATGGCGCTCTGTACCCGGTTTCGGCAACGAAAGACAGCGTGGTGGTCAATGCACAACTGGAACATTTCCCGTTGCGTATTGCCAATGCCTTTATCCCCGACCAGGTGGTAACCCTCAGCGGAGATATGGATGGAAACCTGCGCGTTACCGGAAGCAGTGCCAAGCCCCTGATTAACGGGCAACTGATGCTGGATAGCGTTTCCGTATACGCCCGTCAGGCAGGAGCCCGCTTTACGTTTGACGACCGTCCCGTGAAGATTGAAGGCAGTCGCGCCGTGTTTAATAAGTTTGCCATTTACACCACCAGTAAGAATCCGTTTACCATTGACGGCACGGTAGACTTCCGCGATTTGAATAAGCCTACAGCCAACCTCAAACTGGATGCCAGGAACTACACCTTACTCAATGCCCCTCGTACCAAGGAGAGCCTGGTGTACGGAAAGGTATTTGTTGACTTTAACTCCACCCTGCGCGGTCCGTTAAACGCGTTGATGATGCGTGGTAACATCAACCTGTTGGGTAATACCGATGTTACATACGTGCTGATGGATTCTCCGCTCACTGTGCAAGACCGTTTGGGCGGATTGGTTACATTTACCTCATTCAGCGATACCACTTTCTACTCCAAACAGGAAGCGCAAGCCCTTTCGTTGGGTGGGTTAGATATGATTATGACGGTACACATTGAACCCGCCGTACGGTTGAAAGCCGACCTGAGCGCCGACCGCAGCAGCCGGGTAGAACTGGCAGGGGGAGGCGACCTCTCGTTGAAATATTCCCCGCGTGGCGATATGACACTCTTTGGCCGCTATACCCTGACGGGCGGTATGATGAAGTATGCACTTCCCGTTATTCCGCTGAAGGAGTTCAAGATAAACAACGACAGTTACGTGGAGTGGACGGGCGACCCGATGGACCCCATGCTTAACTTCCGCGCTACCGAGCGGATGCGCTCTTCGGTGGGGAGTGATGGCGGTTCGTCACGCATGGTTAACTTCGACCTCTCCGTGGTGGTGAAGAACCGGCTCGATAACCTCTCGTTGGCGTTTGATATTGAAGCGCCCGATGATAGCGAAGTGCAATCGCAACTCACTGCCATGGGAGCCGACGAACGCAACAAGCAGGCAGTAGCTATGCTTGCCACCGGTTTGTACCTGCCCGATATGGGTAGCAGTGGGAGTGGGCTGAACATGGGTAGCGCTCTTAACAGCCTGCTGTCCAGTCAGATTAATGCCCTGACCGGTAATATGAAGAACGCCAGCCTGTCACTTGGCGTAGAGGGGCACGAAGACTCGGGCGACCGCCAAACGGATTACACCTTTAAATATTCGCAACGACTCTTTAACGACCGCGTACAGGTAGTGCTCGGCGGTAAAGTATCTACCGGTGCCAATGCAACGAACGATGCCGAATCGTTTATCGACAACATCTCCGTGGAGTACAGGCTCGATGCTGCCGGCACCCGTTACATACGCTTGTTCCATGATAAGCGGTACGATAACCTCGATGGCGAGATTACCGAAACCGGTGTAGGTTTGGTACTGCGCCGCAAAATTGATAAACTGAGTGAGTTATTCCTGTTTAAAAAGAAAAAGTAATACATCTCCGATGAATAGACGCTACATTCATAGTATCCTCTTTGCGTTGCTTCTTGGCAGCTTGTTTACGGCATGCCATGTTACCAAGCATCTGCCCGAAGGCGAGATACTGTATACCGGTAATAAAACAACTATCAACGACCCCGCCAACACCCAAACCGGTGTTACGGCTATAGACGAGATAAATGCTGCACTTGATAAAACCCCCAGTACGAAGATGTTCGGCATTCTGCCTATTCCGTTCAAGATGTGGGCGTACAATAACTTTGTGAGGTACGAGAAAGGGTTCGGCAAATGGATGTTTAACCGGTTTGCCGCCAATCCGCCCGTATTTATCTCTGCCGTGAATCCCGATTTACGTGCCAAAGTAGCCACAAATATCCTGCACGATTACGGGTACTTCAACGGCTCGGTAAGCCAACAAACTACCGTAAGCGCCAAAGACAGTTTGCAAGCCGGGGTAAGGTACACGGTAGATATGCGTACCCCGTACTATATCGATACCGTATATTACGAACGCTTTACCAGGCAAACGTTGGATATCATGGAACGCGGCCGTCGCCGGTCGTTGCTGCTTCCCGGCCAGCAGTTCAATGTAACCAACCTGGATTCAGAGCGCAGCCGCATCAGTACGTTGTTGCGTAACCGGGGGTATTACTATTTCCGTCCCGAGTACCTTACTTACCTGGCCGATACCACGTTGGTGTCGGGCGGACATGTCAGCTTGAAGATGATACCCGTTGCAGGGCTTCCCGCCGCTGCCCAACGTCCTTATTACGTAGGCGATACCAAAGTAATTCTGTTGGGCAAGAACAATGAAATGCCCAACGACAGTTTACGTTACAAAGATATTGACATCTATTACCACGACAAGTTGCAGGTACGTCCCAATATGTTGTACCGCTGGTTGCAATACCAGTCGTTTATGTCGGCCAACTCGGCCCGCCGTTCCGAACTTACTACCGGGTTGTACAGTGAATACCGGCAGAAACGTATTCAGGAGCGTATTGCCCAGTTGGGTGTCTTCCGTTACATCGACATGCAGTACGTGGCGCGCGATACTACGCTTACTTCCGATACGCTCGACCTGCGCGTGCAGGCTTCCTTTGATAAGCCCTACAATGCCCAGCTCGAACTGAACGTTACCTCTAAAAGTATTGACCAGGCAGGTCCCGGCGCTGCTTTTACCTTAGGAAAGAACAATGTATTCGGCGGAGGTGAGACGTGGAATGTCAAACTCAAAGGCTCTTACGAGTGGCAAAC
>JAVBVL010000074.1:0-22504 GCA_031554285.1 Bacteroides sp. | reverse complement strand
AGGTACCGATGGTGTTGCGGTAACCTGGGTTAAGGACGATGTATTTACTGTTTTTGGCGCTACAGGTAGTGGGGAGAATTTTACATTGGATGATAACGATGCCGGCAATAAGTCCGGCAACTTTACCGGTACCAAGCCGGCAGGAGCTGAACCATACCAAGCTTTCTTCCCCAAAACCACCGCTGCCTCTTACAACGATTGCGTGATGAATCTTACGGGTCAGGAGCAAACGGGCAATGGTGCCATGACTCACTTATCCAAGTATGATTACATGACGGGTGCCGTTACATTGGATGCGAGCGACAATCCTACGGTAAACTTTGAACATCAAATGTTGATGATGAAGTTTGTGCTTACCTTCCCGAATGCTCTTGATAATGACGAAACCTTGGGGGTTCTCTCTGTGTCTGCGGTGAAGGCGGGTGATACAACGCCTCTCCATTTAATGAAAGGTGTATATGGAACCGGTAATGATTATAAGAGCGACACTCAGGAACTGATACTTAAGAACGTAACAAATGAGACATTGGATAATCTCACGCTTACTGCTTATATGATGATGTATCCGTTTGAGTTAGCTGAAAACGACAAACTTATCTTTAAGGTTCTGGGTAATCAACATATTTACTCTGCCACTGCCACTATTGGCAAAGGTGGTAAGAAGTACACTAATGGTTACCGCTACACGGCTACCCCAACCACGCTTGTAGCCTCTTCCATCCCCATTGAAACTGCTCTTATCCCCTCGGGTACTTTCCAAATGGGTACTGTTGGTAACACAGGTAACGAACTCCAACACTCTGTTACCTTAACGAGTTCTTTCTACATGAGTAAATATCAGATTACCAATGCTCAGTATGCTGCTTTTTTGAATGCCAAGGGAGTAGTATACGAAACTGGTATTTCGAATTCTTATATCAGTGGTAATGGCGGTAAATGTACTTTGGGTGATTATTCCGGTCAAATTATGATTCTCATTCATTCTTGGGGTGTAACTCATGATGGCAGCGTTTGGAAGGCACAGACTGGTTACGAGAACTATCCTGTTGTCAATATCACTTGGTATGGTGCCAAAGCTTATGCCGATTGGGTGGGCGGTTCTTTGCCTACTGAGGCTCAATGGGAATACGCTTGTCGTGCGGGCAGTACGGCTGATTATGGCATGGGCTATAATAACGTACCAATAACCTCAGATAACTTGAGCTATTATGGTTGGTATGCTACCAATAGTAGTAGCCAAACCCATCCTGTTGGTGAAAAGTTATCCAACCTTTGGGGTTTATACGATATGCATGGTAATGTATGGGAGTGGTGTAGTGATTGGTATGGCTCATCTTATTATAGTAATTCGTCTGCCGGTACTAACCCTCTCGGCCCTGCTACTGGCGACAACGGCTATCGCGTTTTGCGCGGCGGCAGTTGGGGCAACGTTGCCGGGAGCTGCCGTTCTGCCTATCGGGCCAAATTCAAGCCCGATCTTGCCAACTACAGTTTCGGCTTCCGGGTGCTGCTTTTTCCTTAGTTCACCTAATTTTGAGCTAAATAATAATTTATACGAGGCTGCTTTCAGTGAGGGAGGGACGACCGAAACGAGATGCAGCCTCGTTTTACACTTACCGGCTTTCCGGTCGATTTGTTCACTTTATAATACTGTTTTTGTTTGGCACAAAATACCTGTTCAATCGCTTGCATTTGCCAAGTAAAAGTAATACCTTTGTAGAGTTAATGATAAAGTGTATTCAATTTATACTACACCGCAAATAGGGAAGTCGCAAGCTTCCCTATTTTAGTATCCCCTCGCCGGAAGCCGCTTAAACTTCACCAACTTTCACCCCACATTTCGCCAACTTTTGCCAAAAGATGGAAGAGTTTTCCAAAAAGATGGTGATAAGTTCCTCATATCATGCCTTGATAATTTGTTTTCATCGGATGAGAATAAATTATCATCCGATGAAGTGCGCGGATGAGCCGATAATCCCACCGTATTAGCCGATAAAGATCTCAGCCTCAATGCACTGTTAATAATCTGTAAACTTGCTCTTGACAAGAATGAGCTCAAAAGCCCCGGTTTGTTTAAAAATAAGAATAAAAAGGCGCTGTGATATCAATGTGACTTGTCCTGAAATAGTGTATGAAGGATGGTAACTTCATCAAAAAGGCCGATGACTAAAGGAATTCAGCTCCCGTGAAGGGCTGAACCCCGGAAGAACATTTCCTTGTATAAGTGCGTTCAGGGAAAGGATAAGGAGTATTACCGTTCAAATTCCCTCTTCAGCCAAATTTTCATCACGGGGTCGGGAATCACAGTTTGCTGTTTCTCAACCTCAATCAGTTCTTTCTTGATGAGTGCGCGTTTAACGATGCTTACATTGGCCGATGAGCCGAGCTGATACTTCTGCAAAACATCTTGTGTGGTGAACTCTTTAGAGACTCCGCCGATGATGGCACGCAAGAAATTCATTTGATAAGTAGTTAGGCTCTCCGTTTGTTTCTCGAACAAAGGGGTGTTTTGGTCGATAATGTCCTGGTAGGCATCTTCGAGGTTCTGATTGGCTGCCACCTCTTTTGTATGAATCCATACCAACCAAGCCAGTTGCTGCACGTATGATGAGTGGTTATCTACCGCTTCACAAATCTCCTTTGCCAGCTCTTTGGATATCTGTTTGCCCGTTGCTTCAAAGCGTCTACAGATATATTCCACCCAATCGGCGGTACTGATTTTGGGCAGGTAAACCGCATCGCCAAATTTGTAGAACGGCAGACTTCTCTTTTCAAAGAGTTCGTTCATGAGATGCTTCTTGCTGCCAAACAAACAATAAGATACCGATTTTTGTAACTGCCACACCGTACGCAAGCGTTTCTGGAACGTTTTTGAATCTTTAAACTCTGCTATCTGTTGAAATTCGTCAATGCACACTACGATGCTGCATCCCTTTTGCTGTGCAATTTTTTCGGGCAATTGCAGAATCTCGTTTATGTCGTCGCTCTTGGGGTTTAGCTCAAGCGATATGGAGAAGTCGGATACAGGGTCGGCTCCTAAAGAAATCTTGGGGCTGATGCGTGAGAGGAACAGTTTGGCATTCTCCACCCATTCGTCCCATCTTGAGGAGGTTTGTTTAAGTACGGCAGCGGCAAAAGCATCATAGAACTCCCTATCGCTACGGCATGAAAAGATGTCTAAATAAATAATCTTCAACTCATCAGATTGGGCTAATCGGCATACTTTCTGTACCAATGAGGTTTTCCCCCAACGGCGAGGCGAAATAAGAACGGTATTAATACCATGCCGGAAGTTTGACAACAAGCGTGCTGTCTCCTTCTCTCTGTCCGTAAAGTTATCACCGGACGTTGCCACTCCAAAGATAAAAGGCTTATTCTCCATAATTTAATTGTTATTGATGAAACAAAAGTAGGTAATAACTTTATTAGTAACAACTTTATTACTAATAAAGTTGTTACTAATGGATGGGTAGCACAAAAAAGCCGCTCCACTGTGTCAGTGAAACGGCTTCTTAATATATAGTCGCAAGTCAGCTTACGCTTCCTCGTACATCTTATCGATAAATTCCTTGTAGTTGGCTTCTACCACTGAGCGTTTCAGCTTCAAGGTATTGGTAAGCTCGCCGCGTTCCATGCTGAAGGGTTCGGGCAGCAGGGTGAAGCGCTTAATCTGCTCGTAGTGGGCAAACTGTTGTTGCAACGTTTCGATGCGGGCGCGGAACAGCCCCTCAATCTTGGGATGTTGCAGGAGTTCTTCCATGCTTTGGTACGTGATGCCTTTTTCGGCAGCGTATGCTTTTACCAAGTCGTACACCGGAATGATAAGCGCCGAAACAAACTTGCGTTGGTCGGCTACTACGGCAATTTGGTCAATGTAGCGGTCGATAACCAACTTAGTTTCCAGGGCTTGCGGAGCAATGTACTTACCGTTAGAAGTCTTGAACAGGTCCTTGATACGCTCGGTAAGGAACAATTGGTCGTTTTTGAAGTAACCGGCATCGCCTGTGTGGAACCATCCGTCGGCATCAATAGCGGCAGCCGTAGCGGCGGGCTTGTTGTAATACCCTTTGGTGATGGTTTTTCCGCGCAACAGTACTTCGTTGTTTTCGCCAATCTTCACTTCCAGGTTGGGCATAATGGCGCCTACCGAACCTATGTCGTAACCTACGGGCAGGGTACACGATACGGTAGCGGTAGACTCGGTAAGCCCGTACCCTACAATCATGTTAATACCTACCGAGTGTACAAACTCGTTAATCTCATCGGGTACCGCCGCACCGGCTACGGGGAAGAAGTTACCATTCTCGATACCGATGGTTTTCTTCAACAGCGAGTACACCGTTTTTTCGTAGAACTTATACTTTAACTGGATGGTGAGCGGGGGCGTTTTGCCTACACGCAGGTAGTCGATGTTATGAATCTTACCCACCTTGATGGCATCCATCATGAGGGTTTTCTTGATACCGGTAGTCTCAGCAATCTTTTGCTGCACGCCGTCGTACACCTTCTCCCAGAAGCGCGGAACGCTGCACATGAGCGTGGGGCGAATCTCCTTGATGGTAGTTTGTATATCGGCAGGACGCAGGTTGATGCAGATTTCTACCCCGCGGTGCAAGCAGAGGCAGCACCAGGCTTTCTCGAATACGTGCGTAAGGGGGAGGAAGTTCATGGATACATCCTTGTCGGTCATAAACGGCAGGCGGATATCATGAATGTGGCGCGCTTCGGTAAAGCACGAGTGGTGCAACACCACGCCTTTGGGTTCGCCGGTAGTACCCGATGTGTACAGGATGTTGGCTAAGTCGTCATCCGTGGCGGCAGCCGAGCGGCGTTGTACCTCTTCGTTGTGCGGCAAGCCTCCGGCCATGGCCAGCAGCTCGTCAAAGTAGATAGACGATACATCGCGCGGGTCTTTTACCACGGCGCGGTCAAAAATAATGAGTTGCTGCAACGACGGGCAGAAGCCAAAGATGCTGAAAGCGGCGTTGTATTGAAACTGTTCGCCTACAAAGAGGAAGCGAATCTGTGCATCGTCAATGATGTATTGCGCCTGTGCCGCCGAGCTGGTGGCGTACAACGGGATGGTTACCGCGCGATTGGCAAAGCCGGCATACTCTATGTACAGGCATTCGGGTTTGTTTTGGGAGAAGAGACCGATGTTTTCCTGTTCGGCAATTCCCATACTTACCATGGCATTGGCCACTTGGTTTACCGTGTGCGATAACTCATTCCAGCTAACGGGAATCCATTGGGCGGTTTGATAATCGCGGTAGCGCAGGGCAATTTTCTCTTTATACTTCTCCGCACGGCGGTGCACCATAACGGATAAATGAGGATAATCCATTGTTTTTATATTAAATTACGCTGCAAAGGTATCGTTTAATTTGGAATTATCGGTGGGTAGTAACGATTAATTTACAGGTACAGGGTCAAGCATTTAGGGTATATTGACCTGTATATTAGTTGCTTTGCGAACAACTTGTTTCAACTATTATTATTACATTTGCGGCGGTAACAAGTTGTAGAAAGATGAAAAATGAATTCATGACCGCCGAAGCGGTATCTTTGTTGAAGGAGCTTATCGCCCTCCCGTCGCTAAGCCGGGAAGAGGAACAGGCAGCCGATTGCCTGCAGCAGTACATCGAAGGGGTAGGCATGCAGACGGGCCGCAAGGGCAATAATGTGTGGTGTTTCGGTCCGATGTTCGATTTGAGCAAGCCCACCATTCTGCTTAACTCGCACATCGATACGGTAAAGCCTGTGAGCGGTTGGCGCAAAGACCCGTTTACCCCGCTCCAAGAGGGCGATGCCCTGTACGGGCTGGGGAGCAACGATGCCGGAGCCAGCGTGGTTTCGCTGCTTCAGGTGTTTCTGCAACTATGCCGTACCACGCAGGCGTATAACCTCATTTATCTGGCTTCGTGCGAAGAAGAGGTGTCGGGCAAAGGAGGTATCGAGAGTGTGCTGCCGGGATTTCCGCCCATCGCTCTGGGTATAGTGGGTGAGCCTACCGGGATGCACCCCGCCATTGCCGAAAAGGGATTGATGGTACTCGATGTAACAGCTACGGGTAAGGCGGGGCACGCTGCCCGTGAGGAGGGAGATAACGCCATTTACAAAGCCCTTACGGATATTGCTTGGTTTCGCGACTACCGTTTCGAGAAAGTGTCGCCGTTCCTGGGTCCGGTGAAGATGAGTGTAACGGTGGTAAACGCCGGCACGCAACACAACGTAGTGCCCGACCGTTGTACGTTTGTAGTAGACATCCGAAGCAACGAATTATACAGTAACGAAGCGCTGCTGGATGAGATAAAGAAGCATATCGGCAGCGAAGTTATCCCCCGCTCGGTGCGGCTTAACTCTTCGCACATTGATGAGGCGCATCCGTTAGTACGCAAAGCAGTACGCATGGGGCGTGTTCCTTTTGGTTCGCCCACGCTGTCCGACCAGTCATTAATGCCCTTTCCATCGGTAAAAATGGGCCCTGGGCAATCTGCCCGCTCGCATACTGCTGATGAGTTTATCCTGATTTCGGAAATTGACGAGGCCATTGCGCTCTATCTGGAGTTGCTCGATGGCTTGGTTATTGAATAAATACAATAACGATACAATAAAGGCGGCTACCTCACTGCGAGGTAGCCGCCTTTTATCTATATTATACCGTACGGATTAGTATCCGAAGATATCTTCGGTGGTGAGTTCCTGAATAGGACCTACTTCCTTCAACTTATCCATATCCAATTCTTTCTTGTCGCCCAGGATGCAATAGTTATAGGCACGGCCTTTTACCCATTTTTCCTGGAACTCTACTACGTCTTTCAATGTCATATTTTGTACGTCTTTGTACAGTTGGATGCGTTTGTCAACGTCCAAACCCAGGTCTTGCGCATTGATGTAGTTCCAGATAACGGCATCCTTGATGATACGCTCAGTACGCAGGCGGGCAATGATTCCCTCCTTAGCCAACTTGAACGCTGCCTCTGATTGCGGCATGTTGTTGATGATGTCGTTAAACGTATTGATGGCATCGAGCATCTTATCGTTCTGCGTAGCAATGTTGCTATTGAACATGTACGGGTATTTCAGCAAGCTGGGCGACTGCATGCCTGCCCAGGCCGAGTAGGCCAGACCGCGGCTTTCGCGCATTTCCTGGAATACAATGGAGTTCATACCGCCACCGAAATACTCGTTGTACAGTTGGCGTCCCGATTCGATAGCCTGGTTAAATTTCTCGCCGGTATTCGAAATCTGTGCCATGTATATCTGCTTGGCTTCGTACGGGGCAATGAATACCTTGTTGGCAGGTGTTTCCAAACGCGGGAACTCGGTAGCTGCCGGTACATCTTTCAAAGCTTTCGGTACGCGGTGATACTTGTCGAGCGTTTCTATCAGTTCTTTGCCGGTGCTGGGACCGTAATACAGGATACGGTGCTTGTAGCTGTTTTGTTGGTGAATACGGTCGACCAATGCCTGCGGGTCCATGCCGGTAAGCTCGGCCTCGGTAAGCAGGTTGGTGGTAGGCGACTTCGGTCCGTATGTACCATAAGCCATCAGGCGTGCGAAGTTTTGTTGTTGGTTGAGTTTGGCATCCTTGCGCGATTTCAGTTGGTCGGCAGCCAGGTTGGTATACGCCTCCTTGTTTACCTGTGCATCGGCAAGCAGTTTTTCGAAGAGTTGTACTGCCTCCTTCATGTTGCTGTTCAACCCCGAAAGTGTAACGTAAGTACGTTCGCTACCCGGGAATACCGAGAACGAGCAAGCCAGGCGATAGAATTCACTCTTCAACTGTTCCGGAGTCATATCCGAAGTACCGAGGTATTTCAGGTAAGAGAAGGCAGTGCCCAATGCTTTGTCGTTGTTGTTGCCCATCTCGAATATGTAGCACAACTCGAAGATGTCGTTGGTCACATTTTGCTTATACAATACCGGAACGTTCTTACTCTTCAACTGGGTAAGGTCTTTCTTGTAATCCAGGAATACCGGTTCGATGGGTTGTACCGGAGTGTTCTGAATCTCTTTCAGGAAGGCGCTGGCAGCATCACGGTTCATTACAATGGGTGTAATGGCGGGCTTGCTCATCTTCTTTTCGTTGGGGTCTTTACCCTGACGTTTGTAGATGATGGCGCAGTTGGTATCCTTGAGGTATTGGTTGGCAAATGCCACAATCTCTTCTTTGGTCAATTTACTCAAGCGGTCGATAGCTGTTACTTCATCGGCCCACTTGCTGCCGTTTACAAACGATTCAACAAACATGCCGGCACGTCCGCGGTTGGTTTCCAACTGGTACATGAGATCCAGTTTGTAGTTGTTGATGGCAGCCTGCAGAATCTTTTCGTCGAAATTACCTGCGCGGAGTTTCTGCAATTCACCTAAGAGGAGGTCTTTCACCTCTTCCAGCGTTTGTCCCTGTTTGGGGCGGGCTTGCATGAGCAGTGCCGAGTAATCAGCCATTCCCATGGGATAAGCATACGCCGAAAGAACCTTTTGTTGTTGGTTCAGGTCAAGGTCGACCAAACCGGCTTGTCCGTTGTAAAGCACCTGCGACAGGAGTACCAGGCATTCATAATCCTTGCTGGCGGCACCCGGGAATCTCCAGGCAACCGATACGTTCTCGGCATCGGGGCCTACCACTTCGCGAACAATGGGAGTGGTAATTTCGGCTTCTACCGGTAGGTGAAGCACGGGCAGGTTGGGGTTGGGCTTGAAGTGACCAAAGTTTTGGTCGATGGTAGCTATCATCTCATCGGGGTTGAAGTCGCCCGACAAACAGATGGCGATGTTATTGGGTACATACCATACACCGTGGTACTTCTTAATATTGGTAATGGAAGGGTTCTTCAGTTGCTCCTGAGTACCCAATACGGTTTGCGAACCGTAGGGATGTTGCGGGAACAATGCCGAGAGAATAGCTTCGCGCACTTTACGTGGGTCTTGGGTAAGCGACATGTTCTTTTCTTCGTACACCGTTTCCAACTCGGTATGGAAACCGCGGATTACGCAGTTCTCAAAACGGTCGGCCTGAATCCTTGCCCAGTTGCTTACTTCGTTAGAGGGGATGTCTTCTATATAGCAGGTAACATCGAACGAGGTATAAGCATTAGTCCCTTTGGCGCCGATGGCCGACATGAGCTTGTCGTACTCATTGGGGATGGAAATCTTGGACGCTTCGTACGAAAGGCTGTCGATAACGTGGTAGATAGCTAAGCGCGCTGCCTCGTCGGTAGTCTTGCGGTACACTTCAAACTGTTGTTCAATCTGGTCCAGCAACGGTTTCTCGGCTGCATAGTTCTGGGTACCGAACTTTTGTGTGCCTTTAAACATCAGGTGTTCAAAATAGTGAGCCAATCCGGTGGTCTCGGCGGGGTCGTTCTTACCTCCCACACGTACCGCAATGTAAGTCTGGATGCGGGGTGTTTCGGTATTCACGGTCATATACACCTTTAATCCGTTATCGAGCGTATAGATACGCGCTTTCAAAGGATCGTTAGGAACTGTTTCGTAGCGGTAGTCTTTGGCGCTACTGAAAATAGCCGCCGTTACAAGGAGCAACAACAGGCCGGTTCGTTTGATTAGATGATTCATATTGGATACAACATTTTAGTTACATAAACAAAGGTAGCAGTTTTTTGTATATCTTTGCGCCCGATATACTAAATTTTAGATAATTCAGAGAGAAATGATAACAATTGAACAACTTAAAGACGTGAAAGAGCGCACCGATGCGCTGAGGAGGTATCTTTGACGTCGACGGGAAGAAAATTCAAGTCGAAGAAGAACAACTAAGAACACAGGCGCCCGGTTTTTGGGACGACCAGAAACGTGCCGAAGCACAAATGCGCCTCATAAAAGGCTTGCAGAAATGGATAGAAGGCTATCAGGAGATTAAAGTGTTGAGCGATGAGTTGGAACTGGCGTTCGACTTTTGCAAAGACGGATTGATTACCGAAGCCGAAGTAGACGATGCTTATGCCAAAGCTGCCGAAGCCGTGGAGAACCTGGAGTTAAAGAACATGCTCCGCGAAGAAGCCGACCAGATGAGTTGCGTGCTCAAGATAAACTCCGGCGCCGGAGGTACCGAGAGTCAGGACTGGGCTTCGATGTTGATGCGTATGTACCTGCGTTATGCCGAAACTAACGGATACAAAGCCACCATCTCTAACTTACAGGAAGGCGATGAGGCGGGTATTAAGACCTGTACCATCGAGGTAGAAGGCGATTATGCCTACGGTTACCTGAAGGGGGAGAACGGTGTACACCGCCTGGTGCGCGTATCGCCTTACAATGCGCAAGGTAAACGAATGACTTCCTTTGCATCGGTTTTTGTTTCACCCTTGGTGGATGATACCATCGAAGTGCAGATTAACCAGGCTGCCATTACGTGGGACTTGTTTCGCTCGGGTGGTGCTGGTGGACAGAACGTAAATAAGGTAGAAACCGGTGTGCGCTTACGTTATAAATACAAAGACCCCGATACCGGCGAGGAAGAAGAAATCCTGATTGAGAATACCGAAACCCGCTCACAGCTCGATAACCGCGAGAACGCCCTTCGCCTGCTGCGCTCACAATTGTACGACCGTGAATTGCAGAAACGACTGGCAGAACAACGCAAAATTGAGGCGGGGAAGAAGAAAATTGAATGGGGTTCGCAGATACGAAGCTATGTGTTTGACGACCGCCGTGTGAAAGATCATCGAACCAATTACCAGACTTCAGATGTAAACGGAGTGATGGACGGTAAGATTGAGGACTTTATCAAAGCTTATCTGATGGAGTTCTCCTCGGAAGAGGTGTAATTTTGTGCTGTTTATTTTTGGCGAGTTAAAATAAAAGCCTTTTCTTTGTTAGCGTTGAACTTAAAGCTAACAGATATGGGCAAAAACAGAAAAAAAGTAAAACACAGCCGGGCAGAAGAAAAGCAAGCTCAGAAAGTGTTGAAGGTTGTTTGCATCTCCATGCTCGCCTTGGCGCTTATTATGTTAATAGCTTATTCTTTCTTGGGTAACTGAGAACAAGGCTGTGCTTAGACCATCTTGCACAGCCTTTTTTATTTTTAGGAACATACAATGAAAAATAAACGAACGTTTCTATTTGCCTGTTTCGTGCCCTGCTTTCTTTGGGCAATGGCCGATGAACCTCGGCCCAACTTCTCTTTCTTCGGACGTTTGCAATTGGACGGCGCCCTCTTCATGAGGGAAGATTACCAACCATTGGGCGACGGCGTGGGATTTCGCCGGGTACGCCTGGGTACCCATGTTGCCATCGACAACCGCTTCTCCGGAGGAATGGAGTTAGACTTCACCGATGGCGGAGTGGGTATACGTGATTGCTACGTAAAGTACACCTTGAATAAGGAGTGGAGCTTCCGCGCGGGAAGTGTCAAGGAAAATGTAACGATGGAGTCGATGACCTCGGCAAACGATTTGTTGTTCATGGAGAGCGCTTGTGTAGTATCGGCCTTTGCGCCCGAGTTTCACCTGGGAGTGCAGGGAGCCTGGTCGCGCCCGCGTTACCGCCTTGAAGGCGGCGTGTTTTTCAAGAAGATAAGTGCCTTGAAGGAAAAGGAGTTCTCGGAGGCTAATAACAAGGAGGGCGTTAACGAAGGTATTTCCTATACGGCGCGCGGGGTGTGGATGCCGATAGCTGCCAATCAAACCCGGGGCTTCCATGTAGGTGCGTCGGGTTCATACCGCACACCAAAAACCTCGACGGCAGTTTCTGATGCAGTGCGTTACAGCGCCTATTCCCTTTCATACATTACCAAACTGCGTTTCTTAGATACAGGCCCCGTTACATCGGTAAGCTATGATTGGCTCACGGGTGCAGAGTTGGCAGGTTTCTACGAAGGCTTCCGCTTTCAAAGTGAATACATGCAAAACCGCACCAGCCGTACCGATGGGCATACCTCAGAAACCTTTAACGGGTACTACGCGCAGGCGGGTTACCTCCTGTTTGGCGGGCAGCAGAAGTACGCTACTTCCCGGGGAGCCTTTGTTGCTCCCAAGCCGGGGCGCAGTTGGGGCGATGTGGAACTGGCACTCCGCTATGATAGGCTCGACCTGAATGGTACCGCTGTGAAAGGCGGTTCCAGCGAAGGATGGACGGTAGGGGTGAACTATTACGCCACCCGCTATGTTAAGTTTCAACTCAACTACTCCTATATTAGTCAGGATAAATATGCCAATGCAATGGGGCTGGCGTATGTGGGATATGACTCGGCAGGTGAACTTACCCGAAAGCCCGCTGAGGTAGACGAGTCAAAAGGCAAAGCAAGCAATGCGTATGGCATCCTGGGTGTACGCTTTCAAGTAAGTTTTTAAGTATGGCACAAGAAATAGAACGGAAATTCCTGGTTACGGGCAACTACCGGTTGCAAGCCCATGCAAGCATACGCATGGTACAGGGATACATTTGCAGTTACCGCGGTCGTACGGTACGGGTACGCATTTGCGGCGATGCCGGCTTTCTTACCATCAAAGGTCCGTCGGCTAACGGTGGTTTGAGCCGTTACGAGTGGGAACACAAGTTACCTTTGGACGAAGCTGTGGAGCTCATGAAACTATGTGAGCCGGGTTTGATTGATAAAACCCGTTACCTGGTACGCAGCGGCGACCATGTATTTGAGGTAGACGAGTTTTATGGCGATAACGAAGGGCTGGTTGTTGCCGAAGTGGAACTCTCTTCGGAGAATGAAACGTTCAAAAAGCCCGATTTCATCGGTGAAGAGGTAACCGGCGATGTACGCTATTACAACTCGCAATTAATGAAAAATCCGTATAAAAATTGGGAATAGACAAATAATCTTTATATTTGTTCTTTACAGAATATAAGAACAAAGAATAATGGAACGGTTATATGATTATTTGCCTCAGGAATTGGTTACCTTTATTTTGGTGACCTTGTTCTCCCTGCTTATCGGCTTGTCCCAACGCAAAATCAGTTTGAAACGCGAGGGGGAGATTACCCTGTTCGGCACCGACCGTACCTTTACCTTTATCGGCATCCTGGGATACCTGCTTTACATCCTCGACACGGAGAACCTGCGCCTCTTTATGGGCGGCGGACTAATTTTGGGCGGTTTGTTGGGGCTCAACTACTATGTGAAGCAGGCCAAATACGGGGTGTTTGGTGTTACCACCATTGTGATTGCCCTGATTACCTATTGTATTGCCCCCATTGTATCTACACAACCTTCCTGGTTCTATGTGATGGTGGTGGTTACCGTACTGCTGCTTACCGAGTTGAAACATACCTTTACCGAGATAGCCCAACGCATGAAGAACGATGAAATGGTTACCCTGGCCAAGTTCTTGGCTATTAGTGGTATCATCTTGCCCATGCTTCCCGATGAAAATATCATCCCCGAAATTAATCTGACCCCGTATACCATCTGGCTGACTACGGTGGTGGTGTCGGGTATATCGTACCTGTCGTACCTGCTTAAACGGTATGTATTCCGGGAATCGGGTGTATTGGTATCGGGTATTATCGGTGGGTTGTACAGCAGCACCGCTACCATATCGGTATTGGCGCGCAAGAGCCGAAACGCCTCTCCGCAGGAGGGAACCGATTATGTGGCTGCCATGCTCATGGCGGTAAGTATGATGTTCCTCCGCTTCCTGATTCTGATTCTTATTTTTAGCCAGGATGTGTTTGTGGCGGTGTATCCCTATCTGTTGGTTATGTCGGCAGTAGCGGCAGGTACGGCGTGGTACATTCGCTTCAGACAGCAACGGGTGCATGGCAATCCCGGACCGATGGCCGAAGAAGATAGCAGTAACCCGCTGGAGTTTAAAGTGGCGTTAATCTTTGCCATTCTCTTTGTAGTGTTTACCGTAGTAACCCATTATACCGTATTGTATGCCGGTACGGGCGGCTTGAATCTGTTGTCGGTGGTATCGGGTTTCAGTGATATTACTCCCTTTATCCTGAACTTGCTGCAGGGAAGCAGTGTGTCCGTTGTGGTGATAGTTGCCTGTTGCCTGCAAGCCATTGTGAGTAATATTTTTATCAATATGTGTTATGCCCTGTTCTTCTCCGGGCGCAAATCTCCGTTGCATCGTACCCTACTTAAGGGGTTTGGAAGCGTGATTGGGATTAACTTAATACTACTTTTGTTATTCTATTTCGTTTTTTAACGTAACATCTTCCAATGGGTGGGCTCTTTTCAGTATTCTTAACTACGAAGTAATCGTAATCTAAGGATAAAGCCTCTATATTTGTCCTCGTTAGTGTAACATTACTAACTTACTTTCCGTCTTCTTCTTATAAATTGAAAAGCAACACGCATGATGAAAAGCAAACTCACCCTTTTATTGCTCCTTTTTTTTGTTTCTATTGGCGCTAACGCGCAAGCAGTTCCTAATCCAACGTTTACTATCAAAGGTGTATTAATCGACTCGTTGACACAAGAAAGCGAACCGTATGCAACCCTTCGTGTGGTAGCCAAGAAAGCACCGGCTAAACCGGTGAAGATGGCTGTAACAGATGCTCAGGGCAAGTTTCAGGAGAAATTTGCAACAGCCCCCGGTACATACGTAATCACCCTTTCGTCTGTGGGTAAAACTACTGTGGAGAAGGAGTTTGAATTGAAAAGCGGTACACCTATCGTCGATTTAGGAACTCTGTACACTGCCGAAGCTACCAACGAACTGAAAGGCATTGAAGTAGTAGCCCAGAAACCTTTGGTAAAAATCGATGTAGACAAGATAGAGTATAATATTGCCGACGACCCCGACTCGAAAACAAACAACATACTTGAAATGTTGCGCAAGGTACCTATGGTTACTGTCGACGGCGAAGACAATGTACAGGTAAACGGGAGCAGCAGCTTCAAGATACACGTTAACGGAAAGCCCAATAACATGATGAGCAATAACCCCAAGGAGGTGCTCAAAAGTATGCCTGCCAATACCATTAAATATATTGAAGTAATTACCTCGCCCGGTGCCAAGTACGATGCCGAAGGGGTGGGAGGTATCCTCAATATTGTAACTGTTGGAAGCGGATTCGAAGGCTATACGGCTACTTTCAATGGGAGGGTCAATGACCGGGGAGTGGGTGGCGGAGTATATGCCACCATTAAAAAGGATAAACTGACTCTGACCGGTAACTTCAATTATATGAAGAACAATGGTAAAGATTCGTATAGCGATTCGGAACGTGAGTACTACGAATCGATTGACCAGAAGTACCTGGACTCCAAAGCTACCATGAGCGATAAATATAATTTTCAGTATGGCGATTTGGAAGCCAGTTATGAAATCGACACTTTGCGGCTGATAACTTTATCAGCCGGTTTGTGGGGTGGCAGCAGTAATAACGGACGAGTTGAGTCTACCCAAATGTTCAATGCCAACCGGGATGTAACAGCCTACAGCTATAATATGAACAGTCCGGGAAACGGCAACTGGTACTCCATCCGGGGTAGCCTGGACTACCAACGTACCTCGAAGCGTAACAAGGCGCGCATGTGGACGCTCTCTTATAAGATAGATACCCGTCCGGAAGATAGCGAAAACCAAACACGCTATACGGATTTAGTTGGCGAGATACCCGAGGATTTGCACCTGCGTGATGCCAATACCGATGGAAAAACCAACACCACCGAGCAAACATTCCAGATTGACTATACCACGCCCATCGGCAAACTGCATACCATCGAAACAGGGCTGAAGTACATCCTGCGTAACAACACCAGTGAGAACGATTATTATACAGCCTTGCCGGGATCGGACAAGTATGTGTTGGATGAGGATCATAGCTCTCACTACAAGAACATGAATAACATTATGGCTGCCTATGCCGGGTATACACTCAAGTACAAGGCATTCTCTTTCAAACCGGGGTTACGTTACGAGTACACGTTTCAAGACGTGAAGTTCCACCTGGGTCCGGGCGAAGACTTTGACACCCATTTCAGCAACCTGGTTCCATCGGTAACATTGGGACTCAAAGTGGGTAAAAGCCAAAATCTGACAGCCGGGTATAATATGCGCATCTCCCGCCCGGGTATCTGGTATCTGAATCCTTATTTTGACGACCGTAACCCGATGGCCATCAGTCAGGGTAATCCGCTGTTGGAAACCGAAAAAGGACATGGGCTCAACCTCCGGTTCAGTAGTTTTACCTCTAAATTCAATTTGAACCTCACCCTGCGACACTCATTTACCAACAACAGCATTGAGCGGGTAAGTGTACTTGTCGATGATAATACGGTGATTGACGGCCATCAGGTAGCAAAGGGTGCTATATATACTACCTATGAAAATATGGGTAAGAATAAGCAAACGGGCTTGTCTACCTATGTTAACTGGAATGCTTCGTCCAAGACCCGTATCTACATGAACGGTTCATGTGACTATATTGACATCAAGAGTCCGTTGCAAGAGTTGCATAACTTCGGTTGGAGAGCATCGGTTTACGGAGGTATTCAGCATACGCTTCCGTGGAAGCTACGTGCCAGTTTGAATACCGGGGGAAGTACCCCCTACATCACATTGCAGGGTAAAGGAAGTGGTTACTTCTACTACGGATTGGGGCTGAACCGCTCCTTCCTGAAGGAAGACCGCCTGACAATTAGCCTGAACGCAAGTAACATCTTCAACAAATACGACACCTATAGCCGGGTTACCGAAGGGCCTAAATTCCGGGTGGAAACCAACAGTAAGTACCGGGCACAGTATTATGGCTTAAACATAAGTTACCGCATTGGTACCTTGAAGGCCAGCGTGAAAAAAGTAGCCCGCACCATCAGCAACGACGATGTGAAGAGCGGTGGCGATAGCAACGGTGGCGGTCAATAACCAAGCATTACTTTAATCAATAATCAATAAGATGGATAAACAAAAAATAGCAGCCGAAATCATTGCGATAGAACGGGCAGCATTGGAGGCATGGAACCAGGGTAACCCCTCGGGCTACCTGAGTATTTATGCTCCGCAGATTACGTATTTCGACCCGTTTCAGGAGAAACGCCTGAATGGTTACGGGCAAATGGAGACTCTCTACGAAGGCTTACGTGGACAAATCTCGGTTGATAAGTATGATATGATTGAACCGCATGTAGAGGTATCCGATACCATGGCGGTGCTTACCTACAACTTAAAGTCGTATTCAGGTGAAGAACTGTGGGAGTGGAACTGTACGGAAGTGTATGCGTTGAATGTTGATAACCAATGGAAGATTGTGCATAACCATTGGTCGTTGGTGAAGCCGCAGGGATAGTGCGACAACTATAAAAGAAAAACCTCAGATGAGTGAGTTTCGACTTCCACATCTGAGGTTTTCTATTGATACGTAATAGTGTATTAGATGATTTCTATGCCATTCTTGGCACACATCTCTACACCAAGATCTTTCAACTTGAATTTCTGAATCTTACCACTACCCGTCATTGGGAACTCGTCGATAAAGAAGACATGCTTCGGTATCTTATAACGGGATATTTTGTCGCGACAGAAGTCGCGTACATCCTCTTCCTGTAATTCGGCTCCTTCACGCAGGATGATGAATGCACCTACCTGTTCGCCGTACTTTTTAGAAGGAATACCGGCCACCTGTACGTCTTTTACACCATCGAGCTTGTAGAGGAACTCTTCAATTTCACGCGGGTAGATGTTTTCGCCACCACGTATAATCATATCTTTGATACGTCCGGTAATCTGGTAGTTACCGGCTTCGTCTTTTATACCCAGGTCGCCCGAGTGCAGGAATCCGTTGGCATCGATTACCTCGCGGGTAGCCTGATCGTTCTTGTAATAGCCTTTCATTACGTTGTAACCGCGGCAACACATTTCGCCTTGTACGCCTATGGGACACTCTTCGCCGGTTTCGGGGTCGAGCACTTTCACTTCGGTAAACTCAAAATCGTTACCTACGGTGGTGCAACGTTCCTCGAATGAGGCTTCGATGCGGGTTTGTGTCATACCCGGCGATGTCTCGGTAAGTCCGTATACGCTGGTTACACGCATAAACATCTTTTCCTGTACCTGGCGCATCAGTTCGATGGGGCACAGTGAACCTGCCATGATACCGGTGCGGAGGCTCGACATATCGAACATGTCGAACATGGGGTGATTCAATTCTGCAATGAACATAGTGGGCACGCCGTAAAGGGCGGTACACCGTTCTTTATGTACCGATGCCAATACCACCAGCGGGTCGAAACGTTCTACCATAACCTGCGTACAGCCGTGTGTAAGCACGTTCATAGAAGCCAGTACAATACCAAAGCAGTGGAACAGCGGCACGCAACAGCACAACTTGTCGTCGGCTGTAAAGTTCATGTGTTCGCCGGTAAGGAAACCGTTGTTGGCTATGTTGTGGTGGGTAAGCATTACCCCTTTGGGGAAGCCTGTGGTACCCGAAGTATATTGCATGTTCACCACATCGTGGCAAGTTACCTGGCTTTTCAGCTCGTTGAGGCGTTCGTCTTCAATGTTGTTACCCAGCATCAGCAGCTCGGCAGTGTTGTACATGCCGCGATGCTTTTCCTGTCCGATGTACACTACATTGCGCATTTGCGGGAAGCGTTCACTCTTGAGGTGTCCGCGCTGGCAGGTTTTGAGCTCGGGCAGCATGGTGTTGGTCATCTGCACAAAGTCGCTGTCGCGTTCGCCGTTTACAATACACAGGGTGTGCATGTCGGAGTTTTCGCAGAGATATTCCAGTTCCGATTGTTTATAGTTGGTGTTCACTGTTACCGATACGGCGCCAATCTTGGCACAAGCATGCATCAGCGTGAGCCAGTCGGGTACGTTGGCTGCCCAAAGTCCCACATGGGTACCACGACCCACACCAATAGAGATTAACCCCTTGGCCATGTCGTCCACACGTTTGTTAAGTTGTCCCCAGGTAAAGCGGAGATTACGGTCGGAATAAACAATGTACTCTTTATCGGGCGTCAGTGTTGCCCAGTGCTCCAGCCATTGGCCGAGTGTTCTGTCGTAAAGTTGCATACGTATATGGGTCTCCTATATTAAATAGGTGTATAGATAACGGCCAGAATCTTGGCAGCCTGTCCCTCAAATGCATGTACATGGTGAGGTACAATTGAATCGTAATAAATGCTGTCGCCTTCTTCGAGCAAGTAGGTGTGCTTACCGTAGCTGATTTCCATCGTACCTTCCATCACCATGATAAACTCTTCGCCTTCGTGTGAAGAAAGTACAAAGTCGCCGTCGGTAGTAGGAGCTACATCGATGATAAACGGTTCCATGTGACGGTCGGCCTTGGAACGCGACAACGAGTGGTACTCCATGTGCTTGCGCGAGTGAATGGCGTTGTTGGAGAAGCTGATGGTATCTTGTGCTTCTGCTTTACGGCACACTACCGGACCGGTTTCGTCCTGGTCGTCCAGGAAAGTACCCAAACGTACACCCAGTACACGGGCAATCTTAATGAGCGGAGCCAGTGACGGGAGGTCGATGTTATTCTCGATACGTTCTACCTGTTCAAGAGCCAGTCCCGAACGTTGGGCCAAATCTTCAGTTGTTAACTTCTGGTTTTCGCGGAGAGCTTTAATTTTCTCTCCAACAATCTTACTTGTATCCATATTATAAGCTTTTAATGTCAATTAAGTTATGATTTGTTGCTATTAGGCTGCAAAAATAATTAAATCTTTATATTAGCACAACAAATTGCATAAAAAAAGAAAGGTTTCTCAAATATCGAGAAACCTTTCTTCAATTCTTTGTACCGAAGCGGATTACTTACGGATACCAAGAGCCTTGATGATGGCACGATATCTGGTGATATCTTTTGCCTTCAGGTAGTCGAGCAAACGACGACGTTTACCTACCAACATGGTCAAAGCTCTTTCTGTGCTATAATCTTTTTTGTTGAGCTTAAGGTGCTCAGTCAAGTGAGAAATACGGTATGAAAACAAAGCTATCTGCGCCTCAGAAGAGCCAGTATCAGTGTTAGACTTTCCGTACTTTTCAAAGATTTCTTGCTTTTTAGCAGCGTCTAAGTACATAATGTTAAAAATTTATGGATATATAAATGTTTATTGAGCGTGCAAAGATAGGCATTATCTTTTAACTTCCAATGTTTTGCAGCAAATAATTGGAATATCACACTTTTTTTTCGTTTCTAATTTCGTACCTTTGTGCCCGAAATAATAGGTATTATATGCAAAATATTCGAAACATTGCGATTATTGCCCATGTGGACCATGGGAAAACAACGTTGGTAGACAAGATGCTGCTGGCAGGAAATTTGTTCAGAACCAACCAGGCAAGCGGTGAGCTCATTCTGGATAACAACGATCTGGAACGCGAACGCGGGATAACGATTCTCTCGAAGAATGTCTCCATCAATTACAACGGAACCAAGATTAACATTATTGATACTCCGGGGCACAGCGACTTCGGGGGCGAGGTAGAGCGTGTATTGAACATGGCCGATGGCTGTATTTTATTGGTCGACGCGTTTGAAGGTCCTATGCCACAAACGCGTTTTGTGTTACAGAAAGCGCTTGAACTCGGATTGAAACCGATTGTGGTAGTGAACAAGGTAGATAAACCCAACTGTCGCCCGGATGAGGTGCACGAGATGGTGTTCGACCTGATGTTCAGCCTCGATGCTACCGAAGAACAGCTCGATTTCCCTGCTATCTACGGCTCGGCCAAGAACAACTGGATGAGCACCGACTGGAAGAACCAGACGGACAGCATCGCCCCGCTGCTGGATTGCATCGTAGAAAACATCCCCGCACCCGAACAACTGGAAGGTACACCGCAGATGCTGATTACCTCATTGGATTATTCGGCCTACACCGGTCGTATTGCCGTGGGACGTGTACACCGTGGTACCCTGCGTGAAGGTATGCAGGTAACATTGGCCAAACGCGACGGCTCGATGATTAAGTCGAAAATAAAAGAAGTACATGTATTCGAAGGGCTGGGCCGTGTAAAGACCACCGAGGTTTCTTCGGGCGACATCTGTGCATTGATTGGTATCGAAGGCTTCGAAATTGGAGATACTATCTGTGACATCGAGAATCCCGAAGCATTGCCACCCATCGCTATCGATGAGCCCACCATGAGCATGCTGTTCTCTATCAACGATTCACCTTTCTTTGGTAAAGATGGTAAGTTTGTGACTTCACGCCACATTCACGACCGCCTGATGAAAGAACTCGATAAGAACCTGGCACTACGTGTAAGCAAGAGCGAAGGCGATGGTAAGTGGGTGGTGTCCGGACGTGGCGTACTTCACCTGTCGGTATTGGTTGAAACCATGCGCCGCGAAGGATACGAGTTGCAGGTAGGCCAGCCGCAGGTAATCTTCAAGGAGATTGACGGCGAACGTTGCGAACCTATTGAAGAACTCACCATCAACGTGCCCGAGGAGTATGCCAGCAAAATGATTGACCTGGTAACCCGTCGTAAAGGCGAAATGACCATGATGGAAAGCAACGGCGAGCGTAGCAACCTGGAGTTCTCTATCCCGTCACGCGGTATCATCGGTTTGCGTACTAATGTACTCACAGCTTCGGCAGGTGAAGCCATCATGGCACACCGCTTCAAAGAATACCAACCGCACAAGGGTGATATTGAACGTCGTGTAAACGGCTCTATGATTGCCATGGAAGCCGGAACAGCATTTGCTTATGCCATCGATAAGTTGCAGGACCGCGGTAAGTTCTTTATCTTCCCGCAAGATGAGGTATATGCCGGCCAGGTAGTAGGCGAGCACTCGCACGATAATGACTTGGTGATTAACGTAACCAAATCAAAGAAGCTTACTAATATGCGTGCTTCGGGTTCTGACGAGAAGGCTCGTATGATTCCGCCCATCCAGTTCTCATTGGAAGAAGCGTTGGAATACATCAAAGAAGACGAATACGTGGAAGTAACTCCGAAAACCATGCGTATGCGTAAGGTGATTCTGGATGAACACGAGCGTAAGCGCGCCAATAAATCGTAATAGATAGTATATATAATAAGGTATAGCCCGCCGGAGATTTTGATGCTTTTGGCGGGCTTTTTTTCGCTACAAAGTCACACAAGAAAGGCGGCTCCCGCAAAGGAACCGCCTTTCAAATATAATCTACTCAGAGAATTAGAGCTGAGGACCAGCAGCGATCAATGCCTTAGCATCGTCGTTGTCACAGTATTGCTCGAAGTTCTTGATGTATTTAGCAGCCAATGACTTAGCTTTAGCTTCCCAATCGGCAACGTTAGCGTAAGTGCTACGCGGGTCGAGGATGTCAGAAACGTTGTTCAAAGTCTTCGGAACTGTCAGGTTCAATACAGGAATATTTACTCTTTCAGCTTTCTCGATAGAACCGTCTATGATAGCATCGATGATAGCACGAGTGTCTTTCAAAGAGATACGTTTGCCTGTACCGTTCCAACCGGTGTTCACCAAGTAAGCCTTAGCATTGTGTTCTTTCATCTTGCCTCCCAAAGTCTTAGCGTACATAGTGGGGTGCAAAGTCAAGAAAGCTTCACCGAAAGCGGGTGAGAATGAAGGAACCGGTTCAGTGATACCACGTTCT
>JAVBVL010000130.1:0-6161 GCA_031554285.1 Bacteroides sp. | reverse complement strand
CAGGTATCCAGTGCAAGTATTGTGAGCAAGCCCGGCTACAGTAAAAAAGAAGTGAAGGAGTTTACCGTAACCCTGCTTAAAAAGACGAAACCGCAAAACTTCGTCCTCCTTGCCAATGTGGCCGGCCAGGTTGCCGGTCTGGGCGATATTGCCGTGGGCACCGATAAAGACGAACTGCTCAAGCAGTTGGTGTTTGCCAATGCGGGGAGCTGGAACGCCAATAACGACAAGCCCGATGATGCCCCCGACAAACTGTACGTCCATTTCCCGATGTGGGGCGAGGTGAGCCATCTCATCGACGATTCCACCACCCGGATTACCGACGGGAAGCTGCTGCGTGGCATTGCCCGTTTAGACGTGGTGCTGGGTGACGATGTACTGAGCGCCGGCAATTTCTACCTGGAAAAGCTCTACATTTATAACAGCAAAAACCAGGGGCGTATTGTACCCGATGCCGCCAATATCAGCGACGGAAAGGCTACGGCAGCCACCCTTCCCGACGGTAACATCAACAACAAGAATCCGTTGGTATATGAAATACCCGCGGCTATGAAGAACGCCTTTGAGCGTTCGGTGTACCTGTTCGAAGCCAAAGCGGTGGCGCAGAACAAGGCTTCTGAGGCTACCTGTATCGTGGTTGGCGGGCGTTTTGGCAGTGATACCAAAACCAGCTACTACCGTCTCGACTTTTTCCAGGCCGACCGTAAAACCTATAAGGATGTGCTGCGCAACTGCCGCTACCGTGTCAATATAGTAAAAGTGGATGGTCGTGGAGAAGGAAGCGCCACCGACGCGTTCTACTCCACAGCCATAAACATGGAGGCTCAGATCCTCGAGTGGGACGACGGCGATTTCGGAACCGTTACTTTCGACGGCCAGCGCTACCTGAACGTTTCACCCGCGAGCGAATTTGACTTCCCCCGCGCGGCCGGTACGCAATTGGTATATCTCAAAACCGATGTCCCGGCGGGTTGGAAGATTACGAAAATCACCGAATCGGATGGTACTACCCCCAATACCGGTTGGCTTACCACGGATAAAACCACCGGCTTATTCTACGGTGCAGGCGAGGTAAAAGTACCTGTAAACATCTCGGTGAAGGAGAATACTACCGGCGTTAAACGCACGGGCTATATTTATGTACAGGCGGGGCGCTTGGAAGCGCGGCTTACGGTTACACAAGATATTACCAGCCCGGCAGGTCCGGTAAGCCTGGATGTTACTTCGTCAGGGTTGCCCGTTACCGAACTCGTGTTCACCAATAAGGATTTAGGTCCTAAGAAACTCGACGTATCGTGGCTCCCGAAGAATGCCGACCTTGTGATAACCAACTCGGCGGTCAGCGGCTACACCGCCTTCCCGTCAACCTCCGGTATTCCGCTTACAGGAACCGTGGCGGGTGGCAATGGCGGTACGGGGCAGAAGTCTTACACGATTACCGCTCCGGCGCTTACTGCCGGAGAAATAGCTTCCAATCCGTTTGTTGAAAAAAGATCGAAAGTTTTGTTCTCTGTAGCCAGCGGTTTGGAGGAAGTCTATAAGTCGGTTTTTGTGCGTTATGTGAACTATGCGCTGACACATGATTTGAATACCGCTGGCTATGCATTAACTAACTCGAATACGTACACCATCACGATCAAGAGTAACTCCTCCTGGAAGGTGGCCTCGGTAACGGGTGATACGGGGATTCTCAGTACCCCTGTGGCTAATATCCTGTCGCAGCAGGGTGGTAATAACACCACGACGGGTGATGCGCTGACATTTAAACTGGTTACCGATTCCGATGGTTCCCTCAATGGTAAAACTATCACGATAACCCTTACCGACCCGACGGGCAAAGTTTCCAATACGACATTGGTGATTAAAGGTCTTTCATCCCCGTCCTGCGGTAAGGACGGCACTGCCGTTTCCAGAAAAATAGGTAATAACAATTACCTGACGCACATGTACGATGGTAAATGTTGGATGGTTCAGAATTTGAAGGAAGGTAACAGTTGGGCACAACATTACAATAACTCAAGCAGCTATGATAGCGGTTACTATTATACCCATACTCAAGCCGCATCGGCTTGTCCCGCCGGTTGGCATCTTCCCACGAGTGGTGAAGCTTCTACTTTGGTTTCTGCAGTTGGTGGAGGGAACGTTAATAACAGCGAAAGTAAATGGTGGGGCGGAGTGAATGGTGCTTCTAACGGTGCTTTCGAAGGACTCTACAATTCTTTCGGCCTTGGTGCCTGGATATATTGGGGTAGCTGGGGCATCTGGTGGTGTGGTTCAGATGGCAAGCACATCGTCACAACCGTTGCGGGTTTAGCTAACGGTCTCTACCCTGAAACCCTCTACAAGTGTAGCGTGCGTTGCGTTCAGGATTAGTATTTACATACATACCGGTTAATAGAATGGACAAAACACTACCACATCTTTCAAGTGGGAAGCAAGCACCCCGCCTTCGGGCGGGGATGCTCGCTTTGTGCCTATGCCTGTGCGTGTGGGGGTGTACAGCCGACGGTTACGAACCTGAACCGGCGGTTACCCGTACCGTGCTGTTCTACATGGGTGGCGATAACAACCTTTCGGGCGAAGTAACCGCCAAAATAGAACAGATCAAGGCCGTACCGTTACCCAAAGATTGCCGGGTGGTGATTTACAAGGATGTGCGGGGCGGGCAGCCGCAACTGCTTGAACTGGCAGATGTGAACAACACGATGGAAACACGGGTGGTACAGGAATATCCCGAAACCAATTCGGCCTCGGCAGAAACCTTCGTATCGGTGCTGCAGGAGATACGCGGACGTTACCCGTGTCCGTTCTACGCACTGGTACTGTTCTCCCACGCTTCGGGCTGGCTTCCCGAGGGGACATACAGCAACCCGGCCTCCCGTTCGACACCCGGTGTGCGTTCGGTCATCGTCGATGGTACTTCCGAAATGGAACTGCCCGCCTTTGCCGCCGCCATCCCCGACGGGATGTTCGGCTACATCGTTTTTGAAGCCTGCCACATGGCGGGCATAGAGGTGGCATGGGAACTGAAAGACAAGGCGGACTACATCGTGGCCTCGTCGGCGGAGATTGTCTCGCCCGGTTTTACCACCTGTTACAAAGATGCCCTTCCACAACTGTATATGGACGACTTGCCCGGCTTCTGCCGCGTGGTAGAGAGCGATTACCTTACCCGCGGTGGCGACTACAAGTCGCTTACGCTAAGCATCATCGACACGCATAAGCTGGACCAACTCCCGCAGGTGCTGCAGGGAGTGGGGCTGCCTTCGCCGGAGGGCACCATCCAGTCGTTCGACCGCAACGGGCAACACCTGTTTTTCGACTTCGGGGAGTGCTTCTCGCACCTGCTGCCTGCCAAACAGGCCGTAGCCCTGCAGGAGGTCCTGGACGGGTGCGTAGTCTGGAAAACCTCCACCCCGGAGTTTATGCCCACTTACGGCGGTTTCAGGATTGAGAGCCACAGCGGCCTTACCACCTACATCCCTCAAACGGGCTATACCCGGTTGAATGAGGCATACAGGCAACTGAAATGGTATAAAGAAGTACTGGCTTTCCCGGAAGAAAAGTAAAAACCCCATTAAAATATCCTGATATGAATATGAAGAAGATACTGATACTGATATACATTTCGGCTCCTGTGCTGTTTTGTGCCCTGGTTACCCTGCTATTTATGCACGTTTGTTCACAGGGTAAGGCCTCTCCGGTTAAAACGGAGCAGGCAGCACAGCCCCGGGCGGTAAAGCCTCACACAGGAGTGCAACCGTTCCGGCTGCCCGTTATCCCCGATGGCCTGATTAGCCCCGTACAACGCGCCAACTACCTGGCACTCCATTATTGGGACCATTACGACTTCTCGGATACCACCCATATCAGCCGGCCGGGGGAGACGGAGCAGATCCTGTCCGATTACATCCATATCCTTCCCCATACCGACGGACAAACGGCACAAGAATCGGTTGCCAGACTCGTATCCTACACCGAGAAACGCCCGAACATGTTCCTGTTTATCACGGATTTACTCGATAAATACCTGTACGACCCCAATTCCCCTTACCGTAACGAAGAATACTACCTGGGTGCCTTGCAATATATCGACGCGTCGCCTGAGTTGGATAAGATACAAAAATCCCGTTTCGCCTACCAGTTGCAATCTGTTTTGAAAAACCGCAAAGGTACACGCGCCACAGATTTTACCTATACGCTCGCCGGCGGGAAACGGGGTAGGATGTATAACCTGAAATCCGCTTATGTGCTGTTGTACTTCAACAATCCCGGCTGCCGTGCCTGTGAAGAAGTGCAGGCTGCCCTGGAAGCTTCGATGGTGGTATCCTCCGCAGTGAGGTACGGACTGCTGAAAATCCTGGCGGTTTACCCCGATGAGGACCTCAAGGAGTGGGAGGCTAACCGGAACCGGATGCCCGCCGGGTGGATTAACGGGTACGATGCCGGCCAGTCCATCAAGGAAAAAGAGCTCTATAACTTGCGGGCCATCCCTTCCCTGTACCTGCTGGATAAGGATAAAACCGTCCTTGTGAAAGACGGCACGGTAGAACAGGTGGAAGCCTTGCTGGAAAGAGAATATGAATATGAACGAAAATAAAAGATCAGATGGGAGTAACAGTCTATTCATTTTTGAAGACCCGCCGGTCGGTGGAAAAGAACTATGAGGAATCGATTATTTCGTATATCCGCAACACCCGGTGCGTTTCCTCCCCGAAAACCGAGGTAAAGATCATTGCTTCCGAGGCAAGAAACTGTACCGTGGGCGATTGTATCCGCATCATGGTGTTTGACGGCAAGGAAGAACAGGCATGGGCCGTTGCCTATGAACAAAAGAACCTGCAGCACTGGAAAGAGATGCTGGAGATCTGCCAATTTTATAAGGGTGTGGATACCGATTGGGTACAGGAAGAATACCGGCAACAGATCGGGCGTTGCCTCAAGTTGCTGCGCAGTACATATCCGGAGAACACAGTCCGGTATTATGATGGTTGGGACCGGGAAGAGATACTCTCTGTCTATGTGGCCTGCAACTACGAGGTTTACCTGGCGGGAGAGAACAGAAGGCAGATACGGACAGAGACATTTGTACTGACCCCTGACGGGAAAACAGTTTTAGGGACAGAACCTCACGGGAGATTAAGCCTGACATGGGGATAAGTTTTGCCCCTTCATAACCTTCCTGTTTGCTGTAACCCTTTATCCATAGGCATTCCAGCTGCAGTTATACCCCTTCATGTGGTATTCCTTGCCCTTCATTGCAACGCGCTGGTTCTCAGACCCTAATAATCCTTTATCACGGCCTGATAAATAGATTTGAGGGCCTAATCCTGCATTTTCAGGCCCTCATCCCTGCGTATTACCCGATAAAACTTCACTATCTTTTGAGAAGATCACTTCCATCTTTTACAAAAAGACTTCCATCTTCCCCTCCAAAGACTTCCTTGTTTTTGCTGTTCCACAGCTGTGGAACAGCTATTCCACCCATATGGAACAGCCCTTCCATAGCTGTGGAACAGCAAACTCCCTGTAAGTAAGCCGCTTGCGCAAGCAGTACGTTACCCCTGAACCCCTCTGAAGGGCTTATGAACCCCCTTAACCTTCATTGCAAACCCCAGTAACCCACCCCGTTACCCTCAACTGAATACCTGAAGCCTGAAAACATCCCCCTGTATACACGCGCGACGCGCGCACGCCACGCGCCCACCCAACTAAACAATGTGCCCCTTTGCAATCCCTTCCCCCTTCTCCCGCCTTTGTTCAAAAAATCATGCTCTACAACACATTTGCAAATCAGCGCATTAGCATACGTTTTGCATTTTCTTTTAAAAAAATAGTCAATTAAGTTTGGCTTGTATTGCGGAAAGCGCTACTTTTGCACCCGCTTAGCAAGAGAGCTACAGCCTTCCGGTTGACAGAATGAAAGCATAAAAGGTAGGTGACCAAAAAACTTTTAAAAAAAGTTCGCCATTCATTTGGTTGGTGTTACTAAAAACCTTTATCTTTGCATCCGCTTTCGCCCAAAAAGTTGGGCATTACGAAGCTAAATCAGAAGTTCTTTGAAAGATTTCCATAAACGAGAAAACAAGTAGTACAAGAGCGGAATCTACTATTTAATTAGAGTATGATTCCGGGTATAAATTTTAAGAACCGTCATTCGC
>JAVBVL010000128.1:0-25118 GCA_031554285.1 Bacteroides sp. | reverse complement strand
TGCCTGGAACATATCGACAACAACTTCAATCCGTTGGATGCCATCCAGAAAGGAGAGTTCACTGATGTATCGGTAGAGATTACCACCCTGTTGGGAAGCATCCGCCAACGCATTGAGCAAAACAACTATGAAGAGATGGAGAACGAGGTACGCAAGGCGAACGACCTGAATGGCGAACTCTCACGGCTCAAACACCAGGAGTTGCGCCGTATCCAGAACCAAACCGGCAGCATTAAAGTAAGTATGGTGTACCTCACCATGATACAAGAAGCGCAAAATGTAGTTACTTACTCAATGAACATGATGAAGGTTAGCCGCAAGTTCCAAACGGTATAAAATAGAACAGCCCATTTACGTAATGTAAATGGGCTGTTCTATTTTATAATTGTATTACCACTGCAACTCCGGTAGGAAGCGGCTCAGGCAAGTACGAAGAATGCTCAGAGTAATGGGCTTTACCAATACCTCGGTAGCACCGCACTTCAATGCATTTTCTCTGTCCGAGCTGAATGCATAAGCCGTTTGCATAATAATGGGTATTTCTTTATTCTCCTGGCGAATAATGGTAGTTGCCTCCAAGCCTGTCATTAACGGCATCTTGATGTCCATCAGGATAGCAGCCGCTTTGTCTTGGTTGGCCTTAAACAATTTCACCATTTCTTCCCCGTTCTTAGCCCACTCAATATCGCATTTCTTGCCAATGATGGCTTTAATCAACTTAAAGTTGCTGTCGTCATCCTCTGCCACTAAGATTAATGGGCGATATTCGTTATTCAATCCGTTTTCCATCGTTATCTGTGTTTACTCGTTTATTATCTATTTATCGGTCCTAATTCAATATGGGGCGAAGATATAAATAAATTTCATATAATTAATTATCTTTGCGCCTCATTTTAAAGTTAAATTATGATTTCTGTAGATGGATTGGCCGTTGAATTCGGCGGGACTACCTTATTTAGTGATATTTCCTTTGTTATTAACGAGAAAGACCGCATTGCCCTCATGGGTAAGAACGGTGCCGGCAAAAGTACTTTGCTTAAAATCCTGGCAGGCGTACGGCCTCCTTCACGGGGTAAAGTGTCGGCTCCCAAGGATAGTGTTATCGCTTACCTGCCGCAACACTTAATGACCGAAGACGGACGTACCGTATTCGAGGAAACCGCACAAGCGTTTGCTCACCTGCACCGCATGGAGGCAGAGATAGAAACTCTGAACAAAGAGTTGGAAACGCGTACCGATTATGAGAGCGACAGCTACATGGAACTTATCGAAAAGGTATCGTCGCTCAGTGAAAAGTATTATGCCATCGACGCCACCAACTACGAGGAAGATGTAGAGAAAGCATTGCTCGGACTCGGTTTCCTGCGCGAAGATTTCAACAAACAAACCAGCGACTTCAGCGGAGGTTGGCGCATGCGTATCGAGCTTGCCAAGTTATTGCTGCAAAAGCCCGATGTATTGTTGCTCGATGAGCCTACCAACCACCTGGATATTGAAAGTATTCAATGGCTGGAAGAGTTCCTTATCAGCAACGGCAAGGCGGTGATTGTAATTAGCCACGACCGCAAGTTTGTTGACAGCATTACCACCCGCACCATCGAGGTTACCATGGGACGTATTTACGACTACAAGGTAAATTACTCACAATACCTGCAACTGCGTGCCGAGCGCCGCGTGCATCAGCAAAAGGCTTACGACGAACAACAGAAGATGATTGC
The DNA here is from genome assembly GCA_031554285.1 of Bacteroides sp. GTDB lineage: Bacteria > Bacteroidota > Bacteroidia > Bacteroidales > Bacteroidaceae > Bacteroides. The sequence goes on along the minus strand of JAVBVL010000128.1, from coordinate 23,400 downwards.
CGAAACCAAAGAATTTATCGAACGTTTCAAAGGCACCTACTCCAAGACCTTGCAGGTACAAAGCCGCGTGAAAATGTTAGAGAAACTGGACCTCCTCGAGGTAGATGAGGAAGATACTTCGGCATTGCGCCTGAAGTTTCCGCCTTCGCCCCGCTCGGGTACGTATCCGGTAACCATGGATGCAGTAGGCAAATCGTACGGCGACCATGTGGTATTCCGCAACGCATCGCTTACCATTGAACGGGGCGACAAGGTGGCTTTCGTGGGCAAAAACGGCGAAGGTAAATCGACCCTTGTGAAGTGTATCATGAAGGAGATTGAGCACGACGGCACGCTCACGCTGGGACACAACGTACAGATTGGCTACTTCGCGCAGAACCAGGCTTCGTTGTTAGACGAGGAGCTTACCGTATTTCAAACCATCGACGATGTGGCAAAGGGCGACATCCGTAATAAGATACGCGACCTGTTGGGCGCCTTTATGTTTGGCGGTCCTGAGGAGTCGATGAAGAAGGTAAAAGTACTTTCGGGTGGTGAGCGTACGCGCCTGGCTATGATTAAGCTGTTACTGGAACCGGTAAACCTGCTTATCTTAGATGAGCCTACCAATCACCTCGACCTGAAAACCAAGGATATACTCAAGCAGGCGCTGATTGACTTTGACGGAACCCTCATCGTGGTATCGCACGACCGTGACTTCCTTGACGGACTGGTGACTAAGGTGTATGAGTTTGGCAACAAGAAAGTAACCGAGCACCTCAGCGGTATCTACGAATTCCTCGAGAAGAAGAAAATGGATTCGCTGCGGGAACTGGAGAAGAAATAAAAAGCCCTACTCAATCACTTGCATATGTCAAGTAAATATAGTACATTTGTAGAGTTAATGATAAAGTAGGTTCAATTTATATTGCACCGTACATAGGGAGGCCACAAGCCTCCCTTTTTCATATCTATTCGTGAAAAGTACCGGGAAACTTCACCAACTTTCACTCCAACTTCCACCATCTTTTACAAAAAGATGGAAGAGTTTCACCAAAAGATGGTGAAAAGTTCAAAAAAACATCGGCTAACGTGTCGATTTCATCAGATGAAACGGAGGTATTATATGATGAAGCGCGCGGATTATCTGATAATCCCGCAGTTTCAGCCCATGAAACTTTCAGTCTCCTAACACCGTTAATAATCTATAAACTTGCTCTTGACAAAAACAACCTCAAAAAGCCAGTTTGTTTAGATTTCAAAACAACATTTGCATATTTGCAGACAAACCGTTTCAATAATATATAACCTCACAGGAACTTTTTAGCCGGGATTTTGTTTCACTTCCATAATATTGATTATCATTTACCCAAACGTACTAATAAAGAATAACATGAAAAAAATCTTATCCTCCCTCGTCCTTGTGTTGCTATTGGCATCCTGTGGCGGATCAAAACAAGTAACGCCCCAACAGGCAGAAGAACTGGCGAAAGAAGCTTATATTTACGCATTTCCGGCAGTAGAGCATAACAAAGTGATTTGGAAGATACTGGATAATTACAAGATGGCTCCCGACCAGTTCTACCCCAACACTCAACTTTTCGACCCTTCGCACACTACCGTCGTGTCGCCCAACAACGACACATATTATTGCTACGCCGTGCTCGACATCCGCAATGAACCGGTAGTAATCTCTATCCCGAAGGTTGAGAAACGTTATTTCAGTTTCCAGATATGCGACATCTTCACCAACTGTCCCAACTACATCAGCACATTGGCAACGGGTGACGGTCCCGGCAATTACCTGATTGCCCGCTCTGACTGGAAAGGGGAAACCCCGGAAGGAATCGATAAGGTGATAACAGTTCCCGCCACAATTATCTTCACACTCGCCCGCACACAGGTGTTCGGCCCGGAAGACAAAGAGGCCGCTGTTATAACCAAGAGTTACAAAGCCGTTCCGTTGAGCACGTTTGCAGGGACAACCGCCCCTGCCGGCGACACGTTTACCTGGCCGTACAAACCGTTCGACAGCCGCACGGGCACAGTGGAAGAATTCTTTAAGGAGTTCAACCTGATGGTACAGTACCAAATCCTGAACGACAGCGATAAGGCGATGATGGAAAAATTCGCTGCTATAGGCCTGGGCGCGGGTAAGGAATTCAACAAATCGGAGTTCAAACCTGAAATATGGGCTGCTATCGAAGCCGGAGCCAACGCAGGTAAGAAAGAAATAGAAGATAAAACCACCTCGATAGGCAAGAGCGTGAATGGTTGGGACTTCTCGCCGGTCAATGCCGGAGATTGGGGAACCGACTACCTGACTAATGCCGCCGCAGCCTGGAAGTATATCTACGTGAACACAGCCAAAGAAGCAATTTACCCTACCGCCAACGTGGACAGCGAAGGCAACCCATTCAGCGGAGCCAACAAGTACACCATTACGTTTACCAAAGAGGAAGTACCGCAGGTAAAATTCTTCTGGTCGCTCACCATGTACAACGACAAAGGATTTTTCGTGGCTAACCCGATTAACCGCTACAATGTCAAGAGCATCGATAAGCTGACCTACGGCAAGGACGGCTCGCTGACCCTGTACATTCAGAAAGAGAACCCCGGAAAAGACAAAGTAAGCAACTGGTTGCCTACGCCCGACGGACAATTCTATATGATTCTGCGTATGTACGGCCCGTCGGACGACGCCATCCAGGGTAAAACCACCATTCCGGCCATCGTAAAAACTAAATAAACAGTTATGAAACCAAGAATATTATCTGTCGCTGCACTGGCCATCCTTGTGGTGGCTTCGTGCACCCCGAAGAAACAGAAACAGGACATCAACGCCCTGTCGCCCGAACGCATCCAAAGGCTGACTGCCGATGCGTACGTCTTTAGCTATCCGCTGGTGATGAATTACGCCACAATGTATAAGCAGGCTATCGACGCCAAAGCCCCGGAATACGTAGGCGGGTTCGGAGTGTTCCGTAACTACGGTTTTTCTACCTCCGACAATAAAGACATCGTTTCGCCCAACAACGACACGCCCTATTCATGGGCGTGGGTGGACTTACGCAGTGAACCCTGGGTACTCATTATGCCGCCTGCTGACGGCAACCGCTACTACACTTCGCAATGGGACGACCTGTGGGCATTTGTACTCGACAGCCCCGGTTCGGTACTCGACGGACAGGGTGGCGGTGCATACCTGGTTGCCCCCGGCGACTGGAAAGGTGAAACGCCCGAAGGCATCAAACGGGTGATTCGTGGCGAATCTTATTTCTTGGGAACGCTTACCCGTACAGGAGCCGACGGTCCGCAAGACTTAGCCGCCATGCAGAAGATACAGGCCGGCTACAAGTTGATGCCCCTGCACGAATACCTCAAACAGCCCGCACCCAAAGCCGCCGAGAAGATTGACTGGCTGCCCTTCGTGAAAGGTGATGAACAGACAATCAACGCTTTTAAGTACGTCAACTTTGCCCTGCCGCTGACCATTCCCAACGCGATGGATAAACCCGCACTGGACAGTATGGCCGTGCTGGGCATTGCACCCGGTATGCCCTGGGACACACTTGCAATGAGTGCAACCACGAAAGCCGCAATCCGCGCAGGTATCGAAGATGGTAAAAAGCAACTGCTTGCCTACGAGTCCAAAGTAACTGCGGGCGGTGCGTTGTTCAATACCCGTGCGGTGCTTAAAACGGACTATATGGCCCGGATGCTCGGCGTATATTCAGGCATCTTCGGCAACTACGGCTCGCAAGCCGCTTACCTGGCCTGGCATAAGGATTCGGACGGAAATCCGATTAATACAGCCGACGCCAGCTATAAGGTGACTTTCCCGAAAGGTCAGACACCTCCAAACAAATACTTCTGGTCAATCACAATGTACGATATACCCGACCGGTTCCTGGTAGCCAATCCGCTGAACCGCTATTCCATCGGTAGCCGCAGCCCGCAACTTAAAACCAACGCGGACGACAATCTGGACATCTACATATCGAAAACTTCACCCGGAAAGGCACTTGAAAGCAACTGGCTGCCCGCACCAAACGGCATTCCGTTTATCATCATGCGGGTATATGGTCCCGGACAACCGGTACAGGACGGCACGTATAAACTGCCGCCAATGGTAAAGATGAAGTAACAGGCTCATATAAGAAGCCATAACTAACATAATTATAATTCCGCCATACATACCCAAGTATGGCGGGAAATTCCAATCATTTACTCTTTTTTGTCCCATTTTGTTTTAATACGAGCCATTATTATTATCTTTGCCGTTCATTATTTAAAACAAATGAGAAAAAAGGGAACCATACTCTTCTTGTTGTTTGTCAGCTTCCTGATGCTGGCAGTGCCCCTTATTCCGCATCATCACCATGCAGATGGAGCCATTTGTTTGAAGAATGACATCGGGCACTCAACCGATTGCGACCACCATCATGCCGCTTGCACGCACTCTCATCACCAGCCCGATAACGATGCTTGTTGCAACGACGATTGCCTCACCCGTTTTTATACCTCAACGCCTACTGCACAGGTAGACCTGGGACATCCGCACCATGTATTTGTAGCGGTGCTGTTTACCGATTACCTCATTGAAAACATACTCACTCCCGACGCACAACGTATTAAGAATTACTACGTTTACCGGGAATCGCTTCACGGCACTCACATCCTGAGTGCCTTCGCCCTTCGTGGCCCTCCGGCTCTTTTTGCATAACCCGCGTACCCGGCGAGGGTACCTATTTTCACGCAAAAAGAGTTATTAATCCATTCATTTTTAGGAGATGAAGAAATTCTATTTTATAGGAATTCTGGGCTTATTCGTCCTGGGTTCCTGTCAAAGCAAGTCGGGCAACAGTCACGACCACGAGGGACACAACCACGAAACAGAAGAAGCACATAGTCACGAAGGCCACAATCACGATGCGCACGAGGGACACAACCATGACGAGCACGAGGGGCATAACCACGAAGGCCACAATCATGAAACTGCTCCCGCTGCCGGCGAAAGCCACAGTGACGAGATTATCCTACCCAAACAAAAAGCCGACGCGGCAGGTGTAGAGGTATCGGTAGTACAACCCGGCACCTTCCATCAGGTAATTACCACCAGCGGTAAAGTATTGGCGGCACAAGGTGATGAATCTACCGCCGTTGCCACCGTAGCCGGAGTAGTATCGTTCCGTGGCAAACTAACCGAGGGCATGAACGTTGCCCGTGGAGCTTCCCTGTTGAGTGTAGCCTCCAGCGGATTAGCCGAAGGCGACCCCGTACAACGGGCACGCGCCACCTACGAAACCACCAAGAAGGAATACGAACGCATGCAAGCGCTTGCCGAAAGCAAGATAGTTTCCGAGAAAGACCTGGCGCAAGCCCGCCTGGCTTACGATAATGCCCGCATCAGCTACGAAGCATTAGGCAAGAACCATTCGGCAAGCGGACAAAGCATCACCGCCCCCATTGGCGGGTTTGTGAAAGAAGTGTTGGTAAAAGAGGGCGATTACGTAACCGTTGGACAGCCATTGGTAAGCATTACCCAGAACCGTCGCCTCTACCTGCGTGCCGAAGTATCGGAGAAATACTACGCCACTCTGCGCAACATCCGCTCGGCAAACTTCCGCACTCCTTATAATAATACGGTATATGAACTGGACGCGTTGGGCGGACGGTTGCTCTCGTACGGAAAGTCGGCAGGCGACAACTCGTACTACATTCCCGTAACGTTTGAGTTCGACAACAAGGGCGATATACTGCCCGGTTCCTTCGTGGAAGTGTTCCTGCTCGCAACCGAAGTGCCGAATGTAATCTCTCTGCCGCGTACCGCCCTCACCGAAGAGCAAGGCAACTTCTTTGTGTACCTGCAACTCGACGAGGAAGGATACAAGAAACAAGAGGTAACCGTAGGAACCAATAACGGCAAGACAGTACAGATTCTTAAAGGCATCAAAGCGGGCGACCGCGTAGTAACCGCCGGCGCCTACCAAGTAAAACTGGCAGCCGTAAGCAACGCCTTGCCCGCGCATAGCCATGAACATTAACGGGAGGATCTGCACATGCTGAATAAAATTATTCAATACTCCCTGCACAACCGTCTGTTGGTGCTCTGCGCCTCCGTGCTGTTGCTTATAGCAGGTACGTACACCGCCTTGCATACCGAGGTGGATGTATTCCCCGACCTCAACGCCCCCACCGTGGTTATTATGACCGAGGCTAACGGCATGGCCGCCGAAGAGGTGGAACAGTTGGTAACTTTCTCCGTAGAAACTGCCGTGAACGGTGCTACCGATGTGCGCCGGGTACGTTCTTCATCGACTACCGGATTCTCGGTGGTATGGGTGGAGTTCGATTGGGATACCGATATCTACTTAGCCCGTCAGATAGTAAACGAAAAGCTCTCCGTAGTAGGCGAATCGCTGCCTGCCGGAGTAAGCCGCCCCACACTGGGCCCGCAATCGTCTATCCTGGGCGAGATGTTGATTGTAGGCTTAACCGCCGACTCAACCTCTTTACTTGATTTACGCACCTTGGCCGACTGGACCATCCGCCCACGCCTGCTCTCTACCGGAGGGGTAGCACAGGTAGCCGTTATCGGGGGCGACATCAAAGAATATCAGATATTACTCGACCCGCAACGCATGCGCCACTACGGTGTATCCATTGACGAGGTAATGACTGCCACGCGCAACATGAACCTCAATGCCAACGGCGGAGTACTGTACGAGTATGGTAACGAGTACATCCTGCGCGGAGTACTGGGTACCAGTGACGTAAACCAATTGGGTAAATCGGTAGTAAAGCAGATAAACGGCATCCCCGTACTGCTGGAAGACCTTGCCGAAGTAACAATCGGCCCCAAAACGCCACGCCTGGGAACTGCCTCGGAACGGGGTAAACCTGCCGTACTGCTTACTATAACCAAGCAACCGTCTACCAGCACGTTGGAGCTAACCGACCAACTGGAGGCTTCCCTGAAAGACCTGCAAAAGAGTCTGCCTGCCGATGTAAAGGTATCTACCGACATCTTCCGCCAAAGCCGTTTCATCGAAAGTTCCATCGGCAACGTACAGAAGTCGCTCTTCGAGGGTTCTATCTTCGTAATTATCGTGCTCTTCTTGTTCCTTGCCAATGTACGTTCTACACTGATTTCGTTGGTAACACTGCCGCTGTCGCTGCTTACCTCCATCCTGGCGTTGCATTACATGGGACTTACCATCAACACCATGAGCCTGGGTGGTATGACAATCGCTATCGGTTCGCTGGTAGACGATGCCATTGTGGACGTGGAGAATGTGTACCGCCGTCTGCGCGAGAATAAACTCAAGACTGAAGCCGAACGACTTGGTATCTTGCAAGTAGTATTCAATGCTTCGAAGGAAGTGCGTATGCCCATCTTGAACTCTACGCTCATTATTGTGGCAAGTTTTGTCCCCCTCTTCTTCCTTACCGGTATGGAAGGGCGTATGTTGGCGCCGCTGGGTATTGCATTTATCGTGGCATTGGCGGCTTCTACCGTGGTAGCACTCACGCTTACGCCGGTACTCTGCTCGTACCTGTTGGGTAACAAGAACGACAAGGAGATGAAAGAATCTTTCGTAGCTGTGTACCTGAAAGGCATCTACGGCAAGGCATTGCACTGGACGTTAACACACAAGCGCATCACCGCAGGTACTACGTTGGCTTTGTTTGTGGCGGCATTGATATGCTTCTTTACCCTGGGCCGCAGCTTCCTGCCACCGTTCAACGAAGGTTCGCTCACCATTAACGTAAGCTCCCTGCCGGGTATCTCGTTAGACGAGAGCGACGCCATGGGCCGCCGTGCCGAAGAATTATTGCTCTCCATCCCCGAAGTGCAAACGGTTGCCCGCAAAACGGGACGCGCCGAGTTGGACGAACATGCGCTGGGCGTAAACACATCGGAGATAGAAGCGCCGTTTGAGTTAAAAGACCGTTCGCGCAGCGAGTTTATGGCGGAGGTACGCGAGAAGTTGAACACGTTGACGGGTGCTAACATAGAGATTGGTCAGCCCATTAGTCACCGTATTGATGCCATGCTATCGGGTACCCGTGCCAACATTGCCATCAAGCTGTTCGGCACCGACCTCAACCGCATGTTTACCTTAGGTAACGAGATTAAGCAAGCCATTGAAGATGTAGAGGGCATTGCCGACCTCAACGTAGAACAACAGATTGAACGCCCGCAGTTAAAGATACAGCCGCGCCGCGAGATGTTGGCACGGTACGGTATTACCCTGCCGGAGTTCTCGGAGTTTATCAATGTGGCATTGGCGGGCGAAGTAGTTTCGCAGGTGTACGAGCAAGGTAAAATGTTCGACCTTACCGTGAAGGCGCAGGATAACTACCGCAACCAGATGGAGAAACTTGCCGACCTGATGATTGATACGCCCGACGGGAACAAGGTTCCTTTGGCACAAGTAGCCGAGATTGTATCAAGCACCGGTCCCAATACCATCAGTCGGGAAAACGTAAAACGGAAGATTGTAATCTCTGCCAACGTAGCCGACCGTGACTTGCGTAGCGTAGTAAACGATATCCGCCACCGTGTGGATGCCAAGATTCAGTTGCCCGAAGGATATCACATAGAGTACGGCGGTCAGTTTGAAAGCGAGCAAGCCGCCAGCCGCACGTTACTCCTAACTTCGTTTATGAGTATTGTGGTAATCTTCCTGCTGCTGTTCCATGAGTTCCGCAGCGTGAAAGAGTCGTTTGTAATCCTGCTTAACCTGCCGCTGGCATTGATTGGCGGGGTATTTACGCTGATTTTTACCACAGGCGAGATTAGTATTCCCGCCATTATCGGGTTTATCTCGCTGTTTGGCATTGCCACCCGTAACGGGATGCTGCTCATCAGCCATTACAACCACCTGCAACGCGAAGAAGGGTTAAGCATCAAAGACAGCATCCTGCAAGGCTCGCTGGATAGATTAAACCCCATCCTGATGACGGCGCTCTCATCGGCACTTGCCTTAATACCGTTAGCATTGGGAGGCGACTTGCCCGGTAATGAGATTCAAAGTCCGATGGCAAAGGTAATCCTCGGAGGGTTGCTCACATCGACCTTCCTCAATGGTTTTATCATCCCGATTGTGTATAGCTTGATTAAAAAAGAAAGAATATGAAAAGAATACTCATAATATTGACCTGCGCCGCCACCCTATCCGCCTCCGCTCAAACAGGAAGTGGTATGGAGCAGGTACTGCGCAACATAGAAACCAATAACAAGGCATTGCAAGCCAATGCCCAACGCACAGTATCGCAAAAGCTGGAAGCCAAAACGGAGAACAACCTCCCCGACCCTACACTCTCCTACTCGCACCTATGGGGAGCGGATAATAAAGACGAAACCATCGGTGAACTCATTGTATCGCAAAGTTTCGACTTCCCCAGTCTGTACGCCGGACGCGGACAACTGAACCGTCTGCGCAGCCAGACATACGACAGCCAGGCAGCCGCTTATCGTCAGGAGATACTGCTGCAAGCCAAAGAACTTTGCCTGGACATCATCATGCTACGCCAGCAAAAGCAGATACTCACCGAGCGGCTTGGTCAGGCACAAGAGCTTTCTGCCCTGTACCGCAAACGTTTGGAAACAGGCGATGCCAACATCCTGGAAACAAACAAAATCAACCTGGAACTGCTGAACGTGAAGACCGAAGCCACGCTTAACGAAACAGCTCTTACCAACAAGTTGCAAGAGCTCCGTGCCCTGAACGGTAACCAACCCATAGGCTTTGAAGATACGGAATACCCGCTTCAACCTCTGCCTGCCGATTACGAAGCCCTGAAAGCAGAGTTCCTTGCCAACGATGCTACCCTGCAATCGCTCACCAGTGAAAGTGCGGCTGCCCGCAAGCAAGTCAACGTAAGTCAGCAAGGATGGCTACCTAAACTGGAGTTGGGTTACCGCCGCAATACAGAAACAGGCGCACCGTTCAACGGGGTAATAGTAGGATTCTCTATCCCCATCTTCGAGAACAAAAGCAAGGTAAAGATTGCCCGCGCACAAGCTTTGAACGTAGACCTGCAAAAGGAGAATGCCGTAACACAAGCTGAAGTAGAACTGAGCCAACTCTATCAGGAAGCGCAATCGCTACGCACCTCCATGTCGGCTTATGAGCAAACGTTCCAATCGCAGCAAGACCTGCCGTTGCTCAAGCAAGCCCTCACCGGCGGACAAATCAGCATGATTGAGTATTTCGTGGAAGTATCGGTGGTATATCAAAGCAGGCAGAACTACCTGCAATTGGTGAATCAGTACCAGAAAGTAATGGCCCGGATATTCAAAGGAAGGTTATAAATAACTCGGGCTTTATAGAGCAGGGGCACGCTTCATCGAATTGAAGCATGCCCCTATTTATTTCTCCTTTGCCAGAACAATTATTCACCGATAGCTTGCAGCAAATCTTCCTTTATCTTTCCGGTACCTGGAAAGCCCAGATGTCTGGCTGTGATGGTTCCTTCGCGATTCACAATGGCGTATGTAGGCACTCCTCCAATCGGAAAGTTCTCAGATATGTACTTCCACTGGCTTTCGCTCATGCGATAATGCTCACCATGAATATCGGGAATCATATTCTCCCAGACATTAAGCGGAGACGTTTCGCCGGTGAGATACACATAAACAATATTCTTATCCTGCAACTCCTCTTTCATGGGAATCATCTCTTTGTTGGCCATACGACACGGGCCGCACCAGGTGGCCCAAAAGTCTACCAGCACCACTTTGCCACGATATTTAGACAAGATGGCGTCGAACAGTTCTGCATCGGCTACCTGCGGCACCTCATTGATGGTAAATCCACTCTTCTGCTTATTCTGTTCGAGTATCTCCAACACCTTAGCATTCTCCATTCTAATCATTTCACCATAAACGCCAGGCATGGTATCGAGCACCTTCTCATTTTCGGCAGAAAGCGGAGTGAATTCTTCAAAGCCTCCTTTGAAACGCATAACTGCCCTACTATCGAAGAACACGCCCCGGTCTGTACCTAGCAGTTGTTCCATCGGGATAGAGGGTTGTGACAACCATTGAGCTCCCGCCGAATAGTTACTGCAATACAATGCCAGGCTGGAGTTAATGATGGGGAATTCCTTGAGTACCTCGTAATAATTATCCGGAAGTTCTATCTTCGCATCTCTATAATAGGCCCCGGCATCGTCTTCGCTCAGATTATTGGCAATAATATGGGCTTCCTTCAACGTATATTCGACAATAGCGAGCAAGTGTACAGCATTTAACGCCACAGTTCCTTCGAGAATCTCCCGGCACGGGGCACTCACCGAAAGCTCCTGAACCATAGCCAACTGCTTACGGTATCCATCCAGAACATAAGCCGAGTACTGTTCCGGCGTCATTCCTATGGCTCCTCTTGTATTCTCATCAAAATTAGGTACTAATTTTCCCTGATGAGCAGCTAACTCCTGCTGAACAGAAGCCAGATAACCACCATAATACACCGGTTCACCATATGTTTTATCATCGGCATGCAACTTAGACTGACGGCGGCTACTCTCCCTGGGGTTGATTACCAGAGTGGTCTCTTCGCCGGGAGCCAACAAGCACTTGATTATCCCGTAAGAGCCATACAACATAGCCGAAGCGACAGTTACCACCTTCAACTTCGTGTAAAAGGTTCCGTCCGGGTTCAGCCGGATGGTTTCCATCTGGTTGAAGTTGGCCGGACTTTCAAAATAAAGCGGAATCTCAGAGGGCATACCCGGTTTATATTCGAGCACTTGTCCCCGCAGCACAGCATCCTCAAACTTGTATGCAGGTTCGGGTAACTTTGCATCAATTTTCTGCACCACCAGGTCTGTAGGAAGCTTTAAAGCCGGGAGTTCACCATTCAATTGGATGCCCCAAATACTGAAAGCACCCGGAATTCCGTCGCCCTCTGAGAAATCGATGGATATAACGCCTGCTGGCAACGGTGGGAAGATAAGTTGGAAGGCAGCCTCACCCGACTCAGGCATCACAAACTCTTTGCCGAGCATGATACCGATGCCGGAACGAATGGGATAGACCTGTCCCTCATTATCGCGCAGGAAACTACCTTCGGCTATCGTAATCCAACTGTTCGGATAATAGAAAGCCTTGACATCAAGTACGGTTTCCGTATCGCTCATCACCACTTTGTCTATTTCAATCGTGGTGGAACTCCAGGAGATGAACGGCGGACGTTCTACAATCCGCTGTTTAGCGCTCAAAGTACCTGCCAGACAGAGCAGCAGGACAAGAATTTGTGTGGCTTTTCTCATGGTACATATATTTATAGAATTAATAATGGTTCTCAATAAAGCAGCAGTTTCTCGGGCAGATAGCCGCTGCGGATACGCCACTCTTGCGGATACAAGTTATTAGCCCGGTTGCCGATATTCTTCACAAAGCCCAACGGAATGTTCCGGTACGTGAGCAGCACGTAACCACGGGATGCGTCGGCAGAAAGTACGATGGACTCTTTACGCAGATAGGCGATGGCTTGTTCATAACCAATGTCCTCGGCAGGAAAGCACTCGCGCCGGAGCAACCGGCTCATAGCCAGGGCATGGGCAGGAATCAGGTCTTTGCCTTTCACCTCGGCCAATTCCACACCGGCTTGCACCAAACGCAAGGAGGAGCGTAACCCGGCCAATTCTCCTGCATATTCTTTGGGGAAAGCGGTAATCGTATTACCTTCGGTCAGCAGCTCAAAAGCATCGGGCTGAAGCAACCACCGGGCTGCTGTAGCAAGACTCTCTTTTGAGATTAAAACACCGCCATCTTTTGCACCTTTCTTCACCATCTTTTTTGAAAAGACCTTTATGTTTTGGGTAAAAGATGGTTGTCTTTCTTCAACATCTCCGGGTTTGCGTAATACAGCCAGAAAGAAGCCTTCGCCACAGGTACGATGTGGCAGGAAGCGGTAAACAGGAAGGGTTGTATCTGCCGTCTCATTCGTATGGAACAGATTTCCCGTAATGCCCCATTCCGCTTGTACATCTACCGGGAGCGGCTGGGCACCGAATTCCTGTTGCATCCAGGCCACATTCTCCTCGTCTTCTTTGGTATTATAGGTACATGTACTATATATAAGCAATCCGCCGGGACGCAGGCAGGGCCATATATCTGCCACAATACGCCGCTGACGTTGCCAGCAAATCTCCACATTCTCCGGACTCCACTCACTCACCGCACCGGGGTCTTTGCGAAACATGCCCTCGCCCGAGCAGGGCACATCGGTCAGAATCACATCGAAGAAGTTCTCCAACGCGGCAAAATCGGCAGGGTCGTTATTGGTAACCACTACGCCGGGATGCCCCCACTTGGTAAGATTCTCCGCCAAAATCTGTGAACGGTTACGGATAACTTCATTGGCTACCAGCAGACTTCCTTCGGGCAATGCAGTACGGGCGTGGGTAGACTTTCCTCCCGGTGCCGCACACAAGTCGAGCATCACTGAAGGTTCCGTTACATATTGCTTCAACGCTTGCTCCACAAACATGGACGAGGCTTCCTGAACGTAATAACAGCCGGCATGAAACAACGGGTCAAAGGTAAACGTAAGACGGCTATCCAGGTAATACCCGTAGCTGCTCCACGGTACACGATTCAACAAAGAACCGGTAACAGGTAAAGCACGGAAAGGATTCAGTCGAATGCTCACAGGAGCTTCCTCTTCCAGAGCAGCAGCCAACTTATTACACATCTCCTCGCCCAGTAAAGCGCGCGTATTTTCAACAAATGATGCAGGTAATTCCATAAAGAATGATTAATTTGAATGCAAATATCATTTTTTTTTCATCTCTTTGCAACTTTCAGGCAGATGAACTACGTCTAACCCACAAAGAAACAAATAAACAATAATCATAATGAAACGATTTGTAATTGCTTTGATGGTAGCATTCGCCTTCTTCTCCACCGGTTGGGGACAAGAAAAGGAAACCATCTTAAAGGACACAATGGGTACCGTAAAGGTTACCGTAACAAAGACCACTCCTGCTAAAGCGGAGAAGAAAACAGGAAACGGCATAGCCTACTCTGATATAGTAGACAGTGCCAAAACAGAAAAAAGCCATTGGGATGACTCTGTAGTAGTGAGCGACTTTAGCGATGACTTCCCCTTTAATATAGGTAGAGATACCATTAACGGCGGCATAGCTTTAAGCGCCTTTGTAATCATTATCGTATTCGGTTTCCCGATAGTGATTATCTTCATGGCTTTCTATTTCAGGTACAAAAACAAGAAAGCCAAATACAAATTGATTGAACAAGCCCTGGCTTCGGGACAACCGTTACCGGAAGGATTACTGAAAGCACAGGAGGTACACGATTACCGCGCGGCAGGCATCAAAAACACCTTCATGGGATTGGGATTGTTTATCTTCCTGTGGGCCATAACAGGCAAATTCGCCATCGGATGTATCGGACTGCTCATTATGTGTATCGGACTTGGGAAATGGGTAACTTCTATTGACAGGAACCGCTCTGACAAAGACAAATAGATGAGCCAAATCAACGACATATCGTTAGTCGCACAGGTCGTGGTGTTCAAGAACACCAGGGCCTTCGACCAGTTGGTCAAGAAGTATCAGTCGCCCATAAGGCGCTTCTTCCTGAACCAAACCTGCGGCGACAGCGAGTTGAGCGACGACCTGGCACAAGATACATTTATTAAAGCCTATACCAACCTGGCCTCGTTCCAGAATCTTTCCAACTTCTCCACCTGGCTATACCGTATTGCGTACAACGTTTTTTATGATTATATTCGCAGCCGGAAGGAGACGGGCGACCTGGACTCGCGCGAGGTAGATGCCACCAACAGTACCGAACAGGTGAACATCGGCCAGCAGATGGATGTTTATCAGGCAATGGCGCGGCTGAAAGAGGCCGAACGCACTTGCATCACCCTGTTTTACATGGAAGATGTGAGTATTGATAAAATAAGCACCATTACCGGGTACCCCGCCGGAACGGTGAAAAGCCACCTGTCGCGTGGCAAGGAAAAGTTAGCAACCTTCTTAAAACAAAATGGGTATGATGGAAACAGATGATAAATTAATCCGGGAGTTCTTCGGGACGCATAAAACGGAAATTGCCGACAACGGATTCAGCCGCCGGGTAATGCGGAAGTTGCCCGACCGTAACCGCAAATGGGCGCAGGTGCTTACCCTATGCCTCTCTTTTGTAGCCGTAACACTGTTCTACGTGTTCGACGGACTGCATGCCATCATTGGTACCCTGCGCGATGTATTTGTATCGATGGTACAACAGGGAGCCGTTAACTTCGACCCCCGTTCGTTAATTATCGTGGTAGTGGTACTGTGTTGTTTGGGTGTGCACAAAGTGTATTCCATGATTTAATAGTCAATAAACTAACAAGTAAGGGGAGGCGCGATGCTTCCCCTTTTTCTTTTTCACTGTTAATTAATGATAAATGTACTCTTTGTATGAGGAGTCACAAACAAGGTTAGTAGTATCTTTGTTGTCCGAAAAAAGAAAAACAGTTCATCATTGAAGATACGTTTCGTCATATTCCTCTTATTCTTTACGTTTAGCCACGCCTATGCAGAAAGAATCGACAGCCTACTAAACCTGCCCCAGGATACCTCCATTGTATCCAGTGACGAGTTTATGCGCCACTTCCTGCAAGAAGAGGGTATCGATGTAACCTACAACAACAAGATTAAGCTGCTAAAAAGCGGACGGGAGAAATTTACCGACCTGTTTGCCGCCATCCGTCAAGCCAAGCATCACATTCATTTGGAATATTTCAACTTCCGTAACGACTCCATCGCCAAAGAACTCTTTACCCTGTTGGCCGAGAAAGCCGAAGAAGGTGTAGAGGTACGTGCCATGTTCGATGCCTTCGGGAACTTATCGAACAACCAACCGCTCAAGAAGAAGCACCTGAAGATGATTCGCGAACAAGGCATCGAAATTGTGAAGTTCGACCCCATTACTTTTCCTTATATTAACCACGCCATGCACCGCGACCACCGCAAAATTGTAGTGATAGACGGTAAGGTAGGTTATACCGGAGGAATGAATGTGGCGGATTATTACATCAACGGATTACCTAAAATTGGTGCCTGGCGGGATATGCACATGCGTATAGAAGGACCGGCGGTGTTGAAACTGCAGGAGGTTTTTCTCACGATATGGAACAAGGAGACCAAGCAGAATGTAGGGGGAGAGGCTTACTTCCCATCGTTTGACCAACCGGTACCTGCTGAAAAAACCGACAGTATTGTGTACACGGATAGTTTGAACCAAGTGTACGCAGATAGTTTGAACCGGGCGTGTACGGATAGCCTGAATTGGAAATGTACGGACAGCCTGTATCTTGTTGCAAACACCCTGATGGAGACAATTCCCGCAGACAGCGGGTTCCACGTAACCACTGCCATTGTTGACCGTACGCCCAAAGAGTCACCCCGTTTACTGAGCCATGCTTTTGCCGCCTCCATCTACGCCGCACAAAAGAGTGTACGCATTATCAACCCTTATTTTGTACCGACCTCTTCCATCATTAAGTCGCTGAACCGCGCCATCGACCGCGGTGTGAAGGTAGAAATCATGATCTCCTCCAAATCGGACATCCCCTTCTCGCCCGATGCCGCCATGTACAAGGTACACAAGCTAATGAAGCGTGGAGCCATCATTTACCTGTACAACGGCGGATTCCACCATTCAAAGATTATGATGATAGACGGATTGTTCTGCACGGTAGGAACAGCCAACCTCAACAGCCGCAGTCTTCGCTACGATTATGAAACCAATGCATTCCTTTTTGATACCGGTGTAACCGCCCAATTAAGCGAAGTATTTATGGACGACACCACCCACTGCACCCTGCTCACCCCCGAAGTGTGGAAAGAGCGCTCTGCCTGGAAGAAGTTTGTGGGCTGGTTTGCCAATCTCTTCACCCCATTCTTGTAAACAGACCTGCGTTGTTTCTTACGTTCCGATGCACCGGTTCTCAAATTATCCTGTATCTTTGCAGGAAAGATAAATAGCTGCGACATGAAACAATATTTAGACCTGCTCGACCGGGTGCTTACTGAAGGAACTGAGAAGAGCGACCGTACCGGCACAGGTACCATCAGCGTATTCGGGCATCAAATGCGATTCAATATGGACGAAGGCTTCCCGTGCCTCACCACCAAGAAACTTCACCTCAAATCAATTATTCACGAACTGCTTTGGTTCCTGCAAGGAGATACCAACGTGAAGTATCTGCAAGATAACGGAGTACGCATCTGGAATGAGTGGGCCGATGAAAAGGGCGATTTGGGACATATTTACGGTTACCAATGGCGCTCCTGGCCCGATTACCAAGGCGGACACATCGACCAGATCAGTGAAGTGGTAGAAACACTCAAGCACAACCCTGACTCGCGCCGTATCATTGTAAGCGCCTGGAATGTGGGCGACATCCGCAACATGAACCTACCCCCTTGCCATGCTTTCTTCCAATTTTATGTGGCCGACGGACGACTGAGCCTGCAACTGTACCAACGCAGTGCCGACATCTTTCTGGGCGTTCCCTTCAACATAGCCTCGTACGCCTTATTGTTGCAAATGATGGCGCAGGTTACCGGGCTCAAAGCAGGCGATTTTGTACATACCTTTGGCGACACACACATCTATCTGAACCACCTGGAACAGGTAAAGCTGCAACTGAGCCGCGAACCCCGTCCGCTTCCGCAAATGAAGATTAATCCGGACATAAAGAATATCTTCGATTTCAAGTTTGAAGACTTTGAACTGGTAAATTACAATCCGCATCCGCACATTCCCGGAGCCGTTTCTGTCTGATAGAAGTATGGGAAAGATACATATTATTGCCGCCGTCGACCGCCAAATGGGTATCGGCTTTGAGAACAAACTCCTTTTCTGGTTGCCTAACGACCTGAAACGTTTCAAAGCGCTAACCACCGGACACACCATCATCATGGGCCGTAAAACGTTTGAGTCGCTCCCCAAAGGGGCACTTCCCAACCGCCGCAATGTGGTATTGTCGTCAAACCCAACGCTTTCCCTTCCCGGCGCCGAAGTGTTTGCCACCTTAGAATCCGCCCTGCAAAGTTGCCAGCCGGACGAGCAGGTGTACATCATCGGCGGTGAAAGCGTATATCGCCAGGCCCTCCCCGTAGCCGATGAACTTTGCCTCACCGAGATAAATGCTACCGCCCCACAAGCCGATGCCTTCTTTCCAGAAATAGACCGTACCGTATGGCACGAAAAAAACAGAGACACCCATCCTGCGGATGAGAAACATCTCTGCTCGTATACGTTTGTGGATTATATCCGGTTCTAACTATTCCTCTGCAGCCTCGTCTAACTGAATAGGCATCTGACGCTTGATGGCTTCGTGGAAAGAAATCAACGTTTCCGTACGCGCCAATCCCAACGGTTGCAGTTTATCATGAATGATGCTCAGCAAGTGATGGTTATTCTTGGCATACAGCTTGATAAACATATCGTATTGCCCGGTTGTATAATGACACTCTACCACCTCCGGAATGTTCTGCAAAGCATGAAGTACATCGTCAAATGAACTGGGGTCTTTCAGGTACAAGCCAATATAGGCACAGGTTTCGTAACCAATCTTTTCCAGGTCGATTATAAACTCAGAGCCTTTCAGGATGCCCAGGTTTGTCAGCTTTTGGATGCGCTGATGAATGGCTGCCCCCGAAACATTACAGGCTCTTGCCACTTCCAAAAAAGGAATACGTGCATTATCGGCGATGAGCTTTAGGATTTGAGCATCCAAAGCATCCAACTGATGTTGTCCCATGGTATAAACAATTTGTTTTTATTCGTAAATCTTTTACGCAAAGTTAGTTCTTTTTTTAGCAATAAATACTATAAATTATTACTTTTATTCAGAATTGAGGAATAAATCAGTAATAGTTTCTAATTTTGTAGAATAACATAACAACAAGTCTATGAAAGCATTCTTTGTCTTATATGCCTGCTTGATAGTATCTGTTAGTGCAGCCGCGCAAACGTTCGAACAATATTTTACAAACCGTACTCTTCGGGTTGACTATCAATTCTCCGGCGATGCCCAACACCAGGCCATCTACCTGGACGAGCTGTCACAGTTACCTTTCTGGGCAGGCAGGCGGCATCACCTGGCCGAGCTACCCCTGCACGGCAACGGACAAATTTACATGAAAGAGCCCGGTACGGGACAGGTGCTTTACGCCACCTCATTTTCGTCACTATTTCAGGAATGGCTATCCACCGACGAGGCGCAACTTACTGCCAAAAGCTTTGAAAACAGCTTCCTGCTGCCCTTCCCGAAGCAGGCTGTAGACGTCGAAATAATATTACAGAGCATGGAACAAAAAGAGATCGCTCGCCTGTGCCACACGGTAAATCCCAACGATATTCTCATTCACCAACGGGGTACTACACATGTTACTCCGCACCAATACATCCTCAAGAACGGAAGCGAAGAGCAATGCATCGATGTAGCCATTCTGGGCGAAGGATACACCTCCTCGGAGGTGGAGTTATTCTACAGGGATGCGGAAGAGGCTTGTCGCAGCATCTTCTCCTACGAGCCTTTCCTCTCCTTGAAAAACCGCTTTAACTTTGTTGCCGTAGCAGCCCCCTCTACCGATAGCGGGGTAAGTGTACCACGCAAGAACGAATGGAAGCAAACGGCTTTCCACTCGCACTTCGACACGTTTTACTCGGAAAGATACCTCACTACCAGTCGCGTAAAATCGCTGCACAACGCTCTGGCAGGTATTCCTTACGAACATATCATTGTTATTGCCAACACCCCCGAGTACGGCGGCGGAGGTATCTACAACTCGTACACGCTGACTTCCGCCCATCATCCCAGTTTCCGCCCGGTAGTGGCGCACGAGTTTGGACATAGCTTTGCCGGATTGGGCGATGAATACTTCTACGATAACGACGTGATGACCGATACCTACCCGCTTAACGTAGAGCCCTGGGAGCAGAACATTACCACCCGTGTAAACTTCACCTCCAAATGGCAGGACATGCTTCCCGAAGGCACTCCCATTCCTACTCCACCAGCTAAAAGCGCGCTGTATCCGGTAGGCTTATACGAAGGTGGAGGTTACTCGGCCAAAGGAATCTACCGTCCGGCAGACAACTGCCGCATGCGTTCCAACGAGTACCCGGTATTCTGCCCGGTATGCCAACGAAGCATTCAACGAATCATTGACTTTTATACCCGTAACTAACATGCTTACCCTTCAACCCATCCGAACCAGTTCGCCACATTGGAACTTTGTGGAATCCCTGTTGGTAACCTCGTTCCCTCTGGAAGAGTACCGGGAGCTTGCCCAATGGCGCGCGTATACCGATACCAACGAACGCTTCCACAACCAGGTAATCCTGGACGGAGATATACCCGTGGGACTAATCAGCTACTGGTATTTCGACACATTCTGCTATGTAGAGCACTTTGCCATCGCTCCCAACCAACGCAATGGCGGATACGGCAAAAGCGTACTTCAACAACTGTTTGCCCAACTTCCCCTCTTACCCGTTGTATTGGAAGTAGAATTACCTGTAGGCGAACTGGAAACCCGCCGTATCGGTTTTTACGAACGACAGGCATTTACGTTATGGGACTTCCCCTACCAGCAGCCTCCCTATCGTCCCGGAGGCGAGTATCTGCCTATGCGCCTCATGGTACATGGCAACCTGCCTACCGATGCGTACGAAACTGTACGAGATACCCTCTACCACGAAGTATACGGAATATAATACCCCACACGCAGCAACACAAAAAAAGAGCGTCCGACATAGCCGGGCGCTCTTTTCTTTAATCACCTACTTATATTACTGACGCGGTTGCGCCGAATAATTTATTTTAAGGGCATAAGCCTTACGAAGAGCGTTCTTGATATCTGTTACGATACCCATCCTCGTATCCTTATCAATTTTCATAGACACAGTCATCATAGCCTGGTCTTCTTCTTTCATACTTGAACGTTCCTGATAAATGAAATCTTGTACTTCATCTACTTCTGCGTAGCTATCGTTCAACTGGATGCGGCTTTCCGAACCCAACTTTTTACGAAACTCAGCAGTAGGCTTACCTACATAGATAAAGGTCACCAACGACTTCTTTTCCAGTTTTTCAAGTTCTGTACCTTGCGGAACCTTAAACTCAACCTTCAATGTTACCTCACGCATGGTTGTTACAATCATAAAGAAGAACAACAAGGTGAAGATAAGGTCAGGCAGAGAAGAAGTGTTCAACGTAGGCATTCCACGTTTACCGGTTTTATTAAATTTTCCCATTACTTCTTTTCTCCGTATTTTTTCGGTTCTGCCTCAGAAATCTTCTGAGGATAAATTTCGCGAATCGCTTTTTGTTGATCGTCGTCCAAATCTACATAGTTCTTCTGCCATTTTTCCTGAGCCAATTCATTTCTCAGTTCATTGTAGGCAGCCACTAATTCATTTTGAACATCGATATATGCCTGATAGGAAGATCCACGGTCGTTCTGCAAAGAGATTACATGCTTTTCTGTTACCATTGTAGTACCAAAGAAGTTAACATCTTTCGCAATTCTTTCCGGCATCTTATCATCGTTATATGCATTTACGATGAATTCCTTAGCTTTCGGGCGCAACTGACGGATGCTGATGTATTCGTTACCGCACATCAATTGGTCGTCCTTATTCAGGTACACCTGCAACACGTTACGCTCCTTGATTTTATCATCGTTTTGCTCTTGATCAGGTTCCGGGGGAGGCGGCAAGCGTCTTGCCAAACCACGGTCGGTATCCATCGATGTAGTGATCAAGAAAAAGATAAGCAGCAAGAAAGCGATATCGGCAGTGGAGCTTGAATTTACTTCAGGAACTGTTCTTTTTCCTTTTGCCATTTTACTTACTTTTTAAGTTGAGAACCCTCAACTGATTAAGATAACATTTTCTTTACACTGCTAAAAATCATAGCCAAGATAGTACCTGCAAACAAGATATAGATGGTATACAGGAACATATCTGTCAGTTTCAACCAGAACGGTACGTTTTCGTCTCCATCGTATCCCGGCAATACCAGTGCTTGATCGCTACCCATTGACCAGGCGGCAACCAATATAACAACCAACAGAACGACACCTGCCAATGATTTCACGGCAGCAGCAGGGCTATCCTTCAAGGCAGCTGCAAACTGGAAGATTACAGCAATAAGTGTTACAGCAATACCCAGTCCCATCAATCCGTACATCAAATACAACAATGCATTGGTATATACCGGATTCTGCATATCCGGAGCGGAAGGTATCGGCTCTGCATCTCCACCGAAGTAGAAGAGCGCCAATACGACCAGGATTACAGCGAACATCGCATACAGCGCGTAATACGATACTCTATATGATAATTTACTCATCGTTTCTCAGATTATTTTTTGAATTTCAAGTTGTATTTAATCACCATGTCAAGCAAAGAGATAGAAGAATCTTCCATTTCACTTGTCAACGCTTCAATCTTAGCGAGGATGTAGTTGTAGAATACTTGAAGAATCAAAGCAACAACAAGACCAAAGATTGTAGTAATCAAAGCAACTTTCATACCGCCGGCAACAACTGTCGGAGAGATATCACCTACTTGTTGAATCTTATCGAACGCCATAACCATACCTACTACAGTACCCAAGAATCCCAATGACGGAGCCATAGCGATAAACAGGGTAATCCATGAGCAACCTTTTTCGAGGTAACCGGCTTGTACACCACCGTAAGATACTACTGACTTTTCTACTACGTCGATACCTTGGTCAACACGCATCAAACCTTGATAGAAGATTGAAGCAACAGGACCTCTGGTGTTACGAGCGATGTCTTTAGCACCTTCTACGTCACCTTTTTCCAAAGCAGCTTCGATAGCAGCCAAGAACTTCTTAGTGTTGATTTCGGCCAAGCTCAAATAGATAATACGTTCGATACAGAAAGCCAAACCAATTACCAAGGCAATGGCTACCAAGCTCATGAAAGAAGCAGTTCCTTCAATAAACTTCACTTTCAGTTCTTTATGAATACCACCTTCTTCTGCAGCAACGGCAGGAGCATCTTCAGTGGCTTGTTCTACTGCAGGAGCAGCTTGTTCAGTTTGTTCTGCTGCAGGAGCATCTTGAGCCTGAGCTAATTGAGTTGAGCCAAAAGTTAGGACTCCCATCACAGCAACAATTGCAAATAACTTTTTCATTGTGTGTCTAATTTTTAAGATTAATTAATTAATAGTATGTAAAATTGTTTCTTTTAGTTTAAACTCCATGCGGAGAGAGCGGGATTCGAACCCGCGATACACTTTTGGCGTATACACGCTTTCCAGGCGTGCCTCTTCAACCACTCGAGCATCTCTCCATCTACACTTACGCCTTTAAATTGGGCGCAAATTACAAAAAA
>JAVBVL010000073.1:0-3222 GCA_031554285.1 Bacteroides sp. | reverse complement strand
ATGGCAATGCGTTTCTTGCCTTGCTCTATCAGGAAGTGCACGGCTTTGGTCTGGTCATTGCTTTCCTGCTCATCTACCTGATGGAAGATATGCGCAAAGCGGCTGCGGTTCTCCGACAGGAGCGAGTCGCCATCACCGATGATGATGTCGGGATTCAGCCCTAAGCGGATGAGCTCGTTGGCTGCACCGTCGCAACATACCAGGTACGATGCTTGTTGAACAATCTCGGTAGGGAGCGCGTGCGACGGGTAATCGCCGTTACCCAATATTACGGATTCCCATTCGGTAGAAAATAGATTATCTTTGGTTGTCATAACTGTATGGTTTTAGCGCTGCGCGTACATCAGTTCCTTCCATTTGAAGTAGCCCAATACTGCTATTACAGAGTACAACCCGTACAATCCGGCTGTAAAATAGAGTTCTTTGTAGATGTACAAACCGCAGCAGGTTATATCCACAACAATCCACACCAGCCATTGTTCGATGTACTTGCGGGCAAGCATCCACAAAGCTATGATGCTCAGGGCGGTGGTGAAACTGTCTAACCAGGGTACATTGCTGTCGGTATAGCGTATCAGTATCCACCCGATGGCAAGGAAGAGAATAAAGTTAATGGCAGTCAGCGGCAGCCAGTACCGCATAGGAGCCTTTCGAATGGGGAGCTCTTTGACCTCGGAATCGGCTTGCTCGCCCGTTGCTTTCTGCTTACGCTTTCGCTTCCAGTATGCGCCGTACTGCCATATTACCCAACCATACACTGCTGCAAGGAGGTAGTAGATGTTTATCCCCACATCGGCATATAACCCCGCATTGTAATACACAAAGATGTAGATGGCAGGCATAACGATGCCTGCCGCCCAGAGGTAGATGCTTGCTTTGTATTCCAACCAGAGGTATACCAAGCCAACAAGGGTGCCGATGATTTCGAGATAATCCATACTTTACTTTAGAAACGAAGGGTTATGTGTGCCAACGCATTAATGCCTGCCATGGGGTAGAAGCGCGGGTCGTGCGACAATACATACGGGTTGTTTTTGTCGCCATTGGTATAGAGAGCGGCAGTTTGCGAGTACCCGTTGGTTTCGTACCTCGTATCGAACAGGTTGTACACGCTTACACCGATGGTGATACCTTGGGTGCGACGCGCTTTAAGCGTATATGCCAAGTGAACGTGATTAACGAAATAAGCATCGATGGAGTTCTCATTCATTCCGAAGTTATCCAGGTACTGGCGACCTACGTACTGCGATTGAAGCGAAGCATCGAACCCGCGATATGTAGCGGTTAATACGCTACCTGCCATAAACGAAGGAGAGAAAGAGATAGGAGTGTCGCCCATCGGGATAGAGGTTTGGGTGTACATCTCTTTCCATTTATCGGTGTAATCGGCCACATAACCTACGTAATCTTTGATACGGTTCTTGCTCAGGGTACCGTTTACATCCCAACGCAACCACGAGGTAAGGCGGGCGGCTAATGATAACTCAGCTCCCATGCGGTAGCTGCTCTTTACGTTCTCTGCCATGGGTTCGCCAATATCGTTTACGCGGCCGTTGAGCACCAATTGGTCTTTGTAATCCATGTAGTACAGGTTAAGGGCAGCGGTAAACCAATGGTTGCGGAAGGTATATCCCACTTCGTAATCGTACAACTTCTCGGGGCGCGGGTTCTCGGTAAAGAGCCCGTCGGTATAGTTGTTACGGGTAGGTTCTTTCTGTGCCACAGCAAACGAAGCATAGGCGCTGTGGTTGGAGGTAATTTGCCAGAACAACCCGGCTTTGGGGTTGAAAAAATTGAAGTTTTGGTCTACATTGAGCACCTGCATACGGTTGGGGGTGGCTGTCCAGTCCCACTTATCGTTGGTACCGTCGATGGTATAGTTAATGTGGCGGTATTGCAAGTCGGCATACGCACTCAACGTTCGTGTAAGCTGGTAGTTGGCTTTGAGGTAGATGTTACCATCCGTCTTGGCACCGGTATTGCGGTAGTACTCATGTTCCGGGTCGAGCTGGCCGAGGTAGTTCTTTACCCATACCACCTGTCCGTAATGGTCGTTGCTGTAACGGTTCAGGGCACCACCCAGCGAGGCATTCAGCCGTTCGTGCTTGTAGTTCAGGGAGAATACTCCTCCGCCGAAACCACTGTCTACTATCTTTTTACGTATCAGGTTTGATTTGGTGTAGGTAACCCCATCGGCAGTATACGGTTTCAGTCCGTATTCCTCAAACGTGCGGCCGTTCTTGTATTCCTTATAAAAGCCGAATCCATCGGTGTAATGCAAGGCGGCGTTCAGGCTCCATACCGGTGAGAAGGTATGATTCAGCAGCAGTTGGTAATGCGTTTGGCGGTAGTCGTCGACCTGGTCGTCATAAAAGCCGATAACCTTACCTTTGTTGATATTATCGTCCTTAATCTCCCCGTTGGGGTTGTAAGTGCGGTTGTTCTGCAGGTCGTCCCGGCTGATACCGTCCCAGGCATGGTAGGTTTCCTCCTTACCGCCGAAGGTGATAAACTTCACCGAGGTATTGTCGCCGTAATAACCAGCCTGGGCAAAGTATGACTTCAAGTCGGACGAGGCACGGTCGCGGTACCCGTCACTGTGAATGTTCGACAGGCGTACATCGAATGCCCAATGTCCATCAAGCAGTCCCGTACCCGCTTTCACGGTTTCTTTGTGCGTATTGAACGAACCGTACGAACCCGATACCTCACCGTATGCACGTGCCGGTATACCTTGTGTACGCATGTTGATACTGGCTCCAAACGCTCCCGACCCGTTGGTAGATGTTCCGGCGCCGCGTTGAATCTGCATATCTTCCAGGGAAGAGGCAAAGTCGGGCGTGTTTACCCAATAGATGGAGTGGCTTTCGGCATCGTTCATCGGAATACCGTTGGTGGTTACGTTAATACGGCTGGCATCTGTACCCCGCACCCGGATACTGGTATACCCCACGCCCGCACCGGCATCCGAGGTAACTAATACCGACGGCGTGTTCAGGAGCAGGAACGGAATGTCGAGCCCGAAGTTCTGTTTACTGATTTGTTCTTTCTTGATGTCGGTAAACGCGATAGGCGTTTTAGCCGTTGCCCGCGTGGACAGAATTTCCACGGCTTGGAGGTTAATCACTTTCACACTGTCGCTTTGCGCACCCGCCTGGGTTGAAAATAGCGACGAAGCTGCCAATAAGCTGGCAACTGCACATAGTTTCTTCTTCATTTTCT
>JAVBVL010000065.1:0-16275 GCA_031554285.1 Bacteroides sp. | reverse complement strand
GCAATGGTTTCCTCGTATTCAAAATCTTTCACGGTACGTATGCCGCGTACAATAAAGCCGGCTTTTACTTCTTGGGCAAAATCAATGGTAAGCGATTCGTATGCCATTACTTTGATACGGGGTTCGTTGGCATAAAATTCCCGAATCATCTCCACACGTTTCTCAATGGGGAAGTAAGTATTTTTATTTTCATTGATACCAATCCCAATAATTACCTCATCCATAAAGGTGAGCGTACGTGTTACAATGGAGTAGTGTCCAATGGTAAACGGGTCGAATGTTCCCGGGAATATAGCTCTTCTCATGTTATGCAATGTCTTCTTCTATAACCAGATTGTCAATAATAAAGTTTTGGCGCTCCATGGTATTCTTTCCCATGTAGAACTCCAACAGTTCTTTTACCAGGTCGGTTTTGCGGAGTGTTACCTGCTCCAAACGCATGTCCTTGCCAATAAAATTCTTAAATTCGTCGGGTGAGATTTCTCCCAACCCTTTGAATCGGGTAATTTCCGGATTGGGGCTCAATTCCTTGATAGCATTGAGGCGTTCGTCATCGGAGTAGCAGTAGATGGTTTTCTTCTTGTTACGTACACGGAACAAAGGTGTTTGCAGAATGTACACATGTCCTTTCTTAATCAGGTCGGGGAAGAATTGCAGGAAGAACGTAATAATGAGCAGGCGGATATGCATACCGTCCACATCGGCATCGGTTGCTACAATTACCTTATTATAACGCAATCCTTCAATGCCTTCTTCAATATTGAGTGCAGCTTGCAACAGGTTGAATTCTTCGTTCTCGTAAACTACCTTTTTGGTTAATCCGAACGAGTTGAGCGGCTTTCCGCGCAAGCTGAATACCGCCTGGGTGGTTACATCACGGCTTTTGGTGATAGAACCACTTGCCGAGTCGCCCTCGGTGATGAAGATACATGATTCCTCTTCCAACCCTTTTGCCTTCGGGTCGTTGAGGTGTACGCGGCAGTCGCGCAGTTTCCGATTATGCAGATTAGCCTTCTTGGCGCGTTCGCGTGCCAGTTTGGTTACTCCGGCAATGGCTTTACGTTCCTTTTCCGAGTCCTGTATCTTTTGCAACATCACCTCTGCCACATCGGCATGTTTGTGCAAGAAGTTGTCCACTTCCTGCTTAATGAAGTCGCCTACATGTTTATTAATGGTGATACCGCCCGGCGTCATGTTGGTAGAACCTAACTTAATCTTCGTCTGGCTCTCGAACATCGGTTCGTCCACATTCACGGCAATGGCGGCTACCAATCCGTTGCGGATATCGGTATAATCCTGGTTCTTGTTGAAGAACTCCTTGATGGTACGGGCAATGTGTTCCTTGAAGGCACTTTGATGGGTACCTCCTTGGGTGGTGTGCTGACCGTTTACAAACGAGTAATACTCCTCGCCGTATTGTTCGGTATGTGTAAAGGCAATTTCAATGTCTTCGCCTTTGAGGTGAACAATGGGGTAAAGACCCGAAGCGGTCATGTTATCATTGAGCAGGTCGGCCAATCCGTTACGGGAAACAATACGTTGCCCGTTGTAAATAATGGCTAAGCCTGTATTCAGGTAGGTATAGTTGCGGAGCATGGTTTCAATGAACTCCGGACGGAAGCTGTAGTTCTCGAACAGGGTATTGTCCGGTTCAAAGAAGATGTAGGTTCCGCTCTCTTCTTCCGAATCGAAGCTCTCGTCGGTAAGCAGGTTCCCTTTAGAGAAGGTGGCGATACGTACTTTCCCCTCGCGGTAGCTGCGTACTTCGAAGCTGTTACTGAGGGCGTTCACAGCTTTTACACCTACACCATTCAATCCCACGCTCTTTTTAAACGCTTTGCTGTCGTACTTACCTCCGGTATTGAGCACGCTTACTGCTTCAATCAGCTTTCCTTGCGGAATGCCACGTCCGTAGTCGCGTACGCTCACCCGCAGGTTCTCGTCTACCACAATCTCAATTTTCTTGCCCGCCTGCATCTTGAACTCGTCGATACTATTGTCCAGTACCTCCTTCAGCAGGACGTAAATCCCGTCTTCCGCATGTGCACCATCGCCCAATTTACCGATATACATACCGGGGCGTGTGCGTACGTGTTCCATGTCGCTCAGGTGGCGAATATTGTCATCGGTATATTGTACCGTATCTACGTTAACTGTAAGCAGTTCGTTCACTTCCATATTGAAATCAGTCTATCTTTTTTATAAAAGCCCGGCGGCGTTTATGTTGTTCGGTTTTAAAATAATCCCATTGTGCTTGTACTTTGCCGTTAAGCTCCAGTTCCGGATTACTCTCAGCAAATATAAAGCCTAATTTTTTATAAACGGGAATTAAGTCCGAAAATAACAAAGCGTTAACACCTTTGTTCTGATACTCCGGTTTTATGGCCACTATCAGCAAGTCGAGCATCTTAGCACGGCGTTTCATGAACAAGGCTTTCAGCAGATGAAACCATCCAAACGGCAGCAAACGGCCTTTGGCTTTTTGCAAGGCTTCTGCAAGCGAAGGCATCGATATTCCTACGCCTACCAGTTCGTCCTGTGCATCGGTTATCAGGGTTACCATGCGTAAGTCGAGGATGGGGAGGTACATCTTTATATATTGTTTAATTTGTCGTTCCGACAAGGGTGAATAACCATACAGCGGGCTGTAAGCCTCATTCATAAGTTCGAATATTTTTTGTCCGTAATCCGTGGCAAGTCTCTTGCCTGAGGTACATTTCTTTACGGTCAAATTGTACTTGCGTTGAATCAGGTCGGAGATGCGTTGATGTTTTTCGGGAATACCTTCGGGGATGTAGATTTTGAATTCCACCCAGTCGGCATCTTTCTCGTAGCCTAACTTCTCCATGTGTTCGGGGTAGTACGGATAGTTATAAATGGTTGCCATGGTGCTCAGTTGATCGAACCCTTCAATGAGCATACCCTCGGCATCAAAATCGGTGAATCCCAACGGTCCTTGAATGTATTCCATTCCCCGGGTGGCACCCCAATCTTCTACAGCTTTCAGTAGTGCTTTGGAAACTTCCGGGTCGTCAATGAAATCAATCCAACCAAAGCGGACTTCTTTCTTTTCCCACTTCTCGTTGGCCTTGGTATTGATGATGGCGGCGACACGGCCCACCAGTTTATTGTCTTTATACGCAAGGAAATAGTCGGCTTCACAAAAATCAAATGCCGCGTTCTTGTCTTTGCTGAATGTGTTGAGCATGTCGTCGTAAAGGTCGGGAACTGAGTAAGGATTCTCCTTGTATAATTCGTAGTTGAAACGGATAAAATCCTTCATTTCCTTTTTCCCGGAAACTTTCTTAATAGTAATAGCCATAGTATATTTTATTATAAGGGTACAAATATAGGTGATAATCTTGAAATTACCTACATTTGTAGAATGTGTTTTTGGCAATAAAAATAGACGGTTCTGTTGAATAAGTTGATAAAAAATGTGTATGCTTGTTTTCTGTAATATGGTATCAAGCATAAAGAATGATTGATGTGTTCCCAATAAATATTTAAGTCATTATATAATGAAAAAGAATTTTGTTTTTCTATGTCTGTCTTTTATTGCCTGTCTGTCGCTGTCGGGCCAAAATAAGGGAAAAACTATTATCGAACTGCCACTGACCTGGCACGATGGGTATGGTCCATTTGAGTTGTTTGGATTTGGGTTAGGTCTCCAACCGGAAGAAACGATGTATAATCCTTGGGATTCTGCCGAAGCAAAGTTGAAAGGAATTCCGACCGATTGGAAGGAAACACGGATAGGGTATATCGAGACCGATAGGTACCAGTTTGAATATCAGAGATTCCATGCAGGTGAGATTACTCTTGACTCTTTTGAGTGGTTGCAAAAAACGTGGGACTGGACCCCGGATACTACCCGCTTATCGAAAGTGCCCATGAAGTGTAGGATTGGATTGGCCGCAGGAAAGGATGCGGATGGGCAAATCTGGATGGTAGTCGATAGGAATAATAATGGAGACCTGAGCGATGATTCTCCTTTTATTCCGATACATTTTGATGACTATATGAAGGATCGAAACGAAGCTCTGAAACATGCCTTCCCGGTGACATATGAAAAACTTCAAGGCGGGAAGATTACTGAGACCCGTATCTTGTTGCTGTTGTTTTGCGATGTTATGGATGGGTGGTATATTTTTAGTTTCCCACAATATGCCACCACCCGGTTGGATGGCCAGTTGATAGGTATTCATGGGGGTGGGGCTTATTTGGGCTACCAGCGCACAGCAATTGCATGGATGAATGATAATAATGGGGAAGCGAAAGAGAAGATTGATTGGAGAGAAACCATTGGCATGAATGAATATCTGCAGATGGATACGGTATGCTACAAAAATTTGGGAGTAGACCCTAACAGAAATGTGCTGCTTTTGCAGCGAATGGAAGAAACAGCCGGAAAATTGTCCTCTACCCAGGAATGGTTCCGGGCAATCGATTTAGCAGGAACGGATTATAAAACCAAGGCCGAGATAAGCTTGGAAGGTTATCGAGGGAAGTATGTATTCCTCGAATTCTGGTCGCAAACGTGTGGAGGATGTTTACGGGAGATGCCTAATATCAAAAACCTGTACGAACGTGTGAACAAGGATAAAGTGGAATTTATAGGTGTGATAAGCGACAGTTCTGTTCGTACCATCGATAAACTCATCCAGAAATATGGTATTACCTGGCCGCAGGTATTCTCTGATGCTACGAATCCTATTAATAAAGCATATGGAATTATCGGAAGTCCGACTACTTTTCTAATCAATCCCGATGGGATAATTATTGCCAAAAATTTGTTGTCACAGGAGTTAGAAGAGAAACTGAAAGAGATGAATGTACTGGAATAACCCTCCACTAACTTCATCCCTAAAAGTATCATAATCCAGCATATTCGGTTAGTAGCTTGTTATAACTTCTCACAGCGAATCAGTACTTTGTTTTCGTCGGCCAGTGTGGTGGCAAACAGATAGGTGTCGCCGCCTTCGTTTAGTTTGAGGCGTTTGCGCAGGTCGGCTACTGTGGCGGGGAAGTTACGTACAGTGAGGTGGGCTTTGCGGGTATCATCGAGCAATTCCTTCATTTCTTTTTTGTTGAACGAACCGAAGGCGCGGATGCGGAATATCCTCCCGGGGAAGGATTCAACAAGTTTGTCCGACGTGTAAAGGTGACTGTTAGGATGTAACTTACTTACTTTATATTGTTGCGCGATGCTGCGGAAAGATCCGCCCTTGAGTAAGGAAGCGTTAGGTTCATACAGATAGGCTCCCAGAGAGGAAGTATACCGGCAATCGACCGATTGTTCCTCTTTACGGGTGAAGACGAATGCCTGGTCGCCTTTGGGAGTGAGGTTGACACAATGAATAGGAACCTCCGGAACAGATTCTTGGCTGAGTAGCAGAAGTAACTCTTTGCACTCATTGCTTACCGATACGATATGCGCCTGGCAGACATGCTGCAATTCTTGCAAGGCCAATGAGAGGTCGAGCATAGGCGAGAGCTTCACAAGTACTTGGCGCGATTTGGCTAGTAGCTGCTCTTCCAGCTGAACGACATCGGGCTCACAGTCGGCAATACGTACCGTCTTACCTCCGTGCTCGTTGCGGCGGGCTGGGTCGATGAAAATCCAATCAACCGGTTCCATGCTTTGCAGGTAATCTACACCATCACCGTTGTGCACGGTTATGTGGGGTAATCCCAGTAACGGGAAATTATGTGAGGCTATGGCGCACAGCTCTTCTTGCCGTTCTACATAGGTTGCCTTTTCAAAGTTGGCAGCCATAAAAACGCAATCTATGCCGAAGCCGCCGGTAAGGTCGGCAAAACTCTTTCCAGCAACCAGTGAGGCTTTGTAACGTGCAGTCACTTCCGATGAACATTGTTCCAATGAGAGGTGGCGGGGGTAGAGTATCCCTGTTGTACTTGCCCACAATGGAATCTTCTCCCGCGCTGCTTGTTGTCCGGCTATCTGTACAATGACGGTGGGCATGTCTATATCGGGGTACTTACCGGCTTGCAGCGCCAGTGCGCGTACATCGTCGTTGGCATGTGCGCGTATAAAATCGGAGGTTGCTTGTGAGAGTTCCATCTGTCAGGGTATGGGTTGATAATGTTGTTTGGCATAATCGCGGCTGTACAGGTTGAAGTGCCACCACTCACCGGGTAGTGCGCGGAATCCTGCTTCCTTCATAACGTTGCGCAGCAGGCAACGGTTCTGCCGGGCAGCTTCGCTTATCTGTCCGCTTTGCACCAGGACTGTTTCTTGGGTAATACCTGCTGCATCGCCTAAGTAATCTATGGGAGTTCCCATATCCAACGGAGTTCCTGAACTGTCGATAATGCTGATATCCACTGCCAGCCCATAGTTATGTAGCCCTCCGCCCCGGGCAGGGTTCGATACGTATTTGTATTTGGAGGTCCCTTTTACTACATCCCACATCTTTTGCTGCACACTCATGGGGCGGGCTGCATCGTAAATAATAAGGCGGTAGTCCGGATGTTGCTGGCGTAACACCTGTTGTGCCTGTAGTATGGCACGGGCAGCATCGGGGTGGAGGTACGCCTCTTGCAAGTCATCGTATAGCTGATGGCCGGTAAAATTATCGGCTGTGGCATACATTAACTGCACCACAATGGTACTATCCGTCTTGCCTACATCTATCATCCCAAGCGAATCCAGGTAGAGGCCCATTCGGCTTTTCTCCGGGAGGGGCGCCGGTTCACACAACAACTCCGCAGCCGGTGTTTCACCGGGAAGTATTACGTCTTGTTTTCCTTTGGCTCCACAAGCAACAAGGAAAATGAGAACGACGGGAAAGGTGCGGAAGAGTTTGTTCATCATGCAAAAATACAAAAAAGATTCTTACTTTTGCAACATCATATAAGCATGTGCCGCATGAATAAGCTCACCCGTTTCTTAAAACAACCCTATCCGCTGTTTGTAAAGCCCTGGACGTTGGTGGTGATTATCACCATCTCACTGGTATTTGTCCTGAGCATACTCAAACCGTTTAATTTCAAGATGGATTCAATGGTTCAGCTTTGGGGCATGTTGGCTTTTGCGTTTACTACCTTCATTGGGGCAAGCCTCACGTTTGTGCTACTTCCAAAGATACTTCCAGCTATTTACGACTCCGAGCGGTGGACGATAGGTAAAAACCTGCTACACTATTTCTTCTTCATTCTATTCCTGAGCTTGCTGAATGCTGTAACCGACCTGATGGTGTTGCCCGTTTTGGCAGGTAACAGTCCTACTCCCTTCTCCTGGTATCCGTTTCTGGTAAATACCTTTGCTACCTTTACCGTTTATCTGATACCCATCATCCTGATTGCTTTCCTTACCAAGAACAGGGAACTGCAGAACAACCTGGCCGAAGCCGTTACCCTCAATCAGATATTGTCACAGCGCAACACACCTGTGCCTGCCCCCGAAGACGAACTCACCTTGTATGGCACTACCCGCGAATCTATAACAGTAAATGCCGGCGATATCCGTTACATGGAGGTATCGGGCAACTATGTAGACATCTATTTTGTACAGGGTGGTGAAGTAAAACACAAACTCCTGCGGGTAACCATTAAGCAGATGGAAGAACAACTGCATGCCTGCCCGTTTTTTGTACGTTGCCACCGGGCTTTTATTGTAAATACCACCCGGATTGCCCACATTACAGGTAATGCGCAGGAGTGTAAAGTACATCTGCTCGATATCCCTGCCGGAATACCCGTTTCCCGCCGGTACATGAAATCATTTAAGGAAGCCATTCGCTAAAATCCCTGTACCGCTTATCCCAGAATCCCTGTGATAAGCGGTTTGCAGCCGCCGCTTGTCACTATCCCGGTGCATCTGTCCCACTTATTTTTCCGGAAGAAATCTCCTCTCTATGTTTGCAGCAAGTTAATGAATTAAACTTGTAAGCAACATGAAACATTTCGCATTCTTTATGCTGTTGATGCTCTTCGCACAGCAATCGTTTTCGCAACACACATTTGCGGTAAAAGGGAGTACCTCCATTGCCGAGGGCGACTTCTACTATGTAACCATCCTGTCGCTCCGGGATTCGACCATCCTGGAGTATCAGTTCTTCGACACCCCCGGTTTCGAAATGGGGAACCTGAAAATACCCGAATTTATTCTTCAGGTTACATCGCCCCTGCTGTACAAAACCTACTCGGTACCTGTATATAATAAAGAACGGCAACCGCTGGTGGATGTGGGCTTTATTCAGCTGGAGTCTGTCGCGCATCTGCTCGATGCCGTTACCGTAACAGGCATGCGCCCGCGGGCAAAGGTTGCCGATGGTAAACTGGTGTACGAGATTCAGAACAATAAGGACCTGAAAACGCTGAACTCGCTCGATAATGTATTGCGTCGGCTCCCGTTTGTATCTGTTAATAACGGAAAGATAGATGTGTTCGGGAAGCGGAATACGGTGGTACTTATCAACGGCATTCCTCCCAAGAATGATAACTGGGAACTCATTTCCCCGGACGATATCAAGGACATTGAAGTTATTACCAACCCTTCGGCAGAGTACAACGCCGGTGGAGCAGCAGTGGTGAACATCATTACCCGCAAGAGCTTTGTAGAAGGGTTCAGCGGACAACTCTCGGCAGGTGTATCTAAGGGCGACTTCTGGCGCTCTAACAACGTACTGCAACTGGGCTATGCTACGCAGAAGCTGAACCTGTTTACCAGTTTGGGTTACAACCCCGGCAAAAAGAGATACGTAGAGTCGTATCAACGTTACTTCTCAACGGGTGAAGAGATGTATAACACGGTCGATGAGGAGCGAAGCGCTTCGAAGGATCACAACCTTATTTTCGGATTCGATTATGTACCGCACCCCAACCATATGCTTAGTGCGCAGTATCAACGCATGTACGAGGCACCGGAACGTACCATCGTCAACCATACAGAAACCATTTATCCCGAACACCCCTCGCAGCAGTTTGGCATATCTACCAACGGTAACATGCGGAAGGAGAAGAATATCTACGACTTCAACTACACCATCCAACTGGATTCATTGGGCAAGAACATCGCTGTCAATGTGGGCTATGTAGATTACACCGGTGGCGAGAACAACCGGATAGAGATTGTATCTGCCGGGAAAGCGGGAGCTAAAGAAAGCTACTCCCGTGCCGATATCCGATTGTTTACCGCGAACGTAGATTATCTGCACCTTACCCGGAACAACCTTACCGGGAAGGCGGGTGTGTACTATTCAAACAGTTGCAACGACAGCCGGTATGCATTGTCCGGCGATATCCCGTTGGATAATAGCGTGCGCATCAGCGAAAGCAAAATGGCGGCCTACCTCACCGGACGGAAGAACTGGCGCCGGTTTTACCTCTCTGCAGGGGTGCGGTACGAGTATGTGTATAATAGCAACTTCTTTCCCTCGGTAGAGGCAGGTTACGATGTAACCGAAGACCTGAAAACTAACCTCTCACTCAGCCGCAAGGTAAGTTATCCCTCCTTTCAGGACTTAGACCCCACCATTCAGTATGTAGATACGTTTACCTATCACATGGGTAATACCAGCCTGCGGCCGGAGTTTTCCTACAACGCTTCGTTCAATTTAGTGTACAAGCGTATGGTAACGTTGTCGTTGGCGTATAGCCGTATCAGCGATCCTATTAACCCTTTGTTTATCCAACGGCTCAATCCACAGTCCATTATCTCCATTACCTCTACCCAGAACCTGGAGCGGCAGGATACCTGGACGGCCTCGCTCTCTTTCCCTTTCCAATACAAGGTGTGGACAATGATGAACGCCATAGGTTGCAACTACAACCGGGTGAAATACCAAAGTGAGGGAGTACTGCGCAGCCAAGGCAAGGCAATGGGGTATGTGTACAGCTACAACGGATTTACCTTACCCCGGGGTTTTAACCTGTCGGTGATTTACCAGTATAACACCTCCGGCATGAACGGCATTATCTATTACAGCCCCCGGCACCTGGTAAATGCCTCGCTCAATAAATCGTTCCTGAACGACAAGCTCTCTTTCACGCTGCAATACGATGATGTACTCCGTAGTGGCAAGCAAAAGGCGCGGACGGAAATATCGGGTATACAACTGGCGCAACAGGCCGATTATGATACCTCTTTCGTGTCGTTGTCCCTGCGGTATAAGTTTGGCTCTGGCAAGAAATACGATGTAAAAGAGAATAGCAAAGACGAGTTGAAACGAATCAAGTAAAAACCCTCTATGAGCAAAAAATGTGATTTGATTCGCCATTCGCCATCTTTTTGAACTTACTGCATTGATACTCTGATAAATAATCGATGGCGAATCCCTTTTTGATTCGCCATCGATTCGCCATTTTCGGAGGGATTCGCCATTAATGGCAGAACCCATAACAGATTAGTTCCGGCAGATGGAACCAACGGTTCACCAACTAAACCGCTGGTTTCAAGGGCAAAACTGTCGGTTTCAGGAGCGAGACCAACAGTTCCAGCAAGTGAAACTGTTAGTTCCATCGTTTGGAACAAAGAGTTTCCGGACATGGAACTAAAGGTTTCAAGGCATGAAACTCCTTGCTATATGCCGGGAATCGCGCACATTCTTCATAAGGATGAAGTTCATTTGTTACATTCGGATGTAATAATGGGCTGCACGCGGGTATACCCGTACGTATACCCGCGTGTTTGTGTGGATTATAATAAAAGAAAAAGAGTATTTACCGCGAAGTAAATACTCTTTTTACGTGGGCCATCTTGGGCTTGAACCAAGGACCTCCAGATTATGAGTCTGTTGCTCTAACCAACTGAGCTAAAAGCCCGTGCTTCCTGTTTTTTTGGATGCGGGTACAAAAATAAGCGTTTTTGCCGAACTGTGCAAGTGTTTTTGCAAAAAGTAATGCGTTTTAGAACTTGTAGGTACGTTTCGGGTTCTTGGGGAACCACCCTTTCTTCACCCGCTCTTCCTGCTCGAACACTTCTTTGATGGTCCAAAACGAAGAGAAGGCAAATACGCCCAACAAGGCCGATACTATGACATTATCCGTACAGAGCGAACCGGCTACCCCGGCTATGCCCAGAATCAGGAAAATCCACCAACAGCGGGTACCCCAATAGTATTCGGCCTTAACCACGATGGGGTGGAAAAGGCCGATTATAAGGAATGTGCAAATGCCGATGAGAAGTCCCGACAAATGATATTCGTTGAGAAAATCCATGGGTTATTTACTTGCCGAAATAGGAATTTCTTTCTTGATGCTTTGTTCCAGAGAAATAAGGGTTTCGGTGGCAGTTACACCGGCAATTTCTTGCATCTTGTTGTTCAACAAATCCATGAGGTGCTCATTGTCACGTGCATATACTTTGGTAAGCATGGTGTACGGACCGGTAGTGAAGTGACACTCTACTATTTCGGGGATTTTGTTGAGTTCGGCTACTACAGCTTTGTACATAGAACCCTTTTCCAACTTGATTCCTACATAGGTGCAGGTTCTGTAACCAAGTGATTTGGGGTTTACATTATAGCCCGAACCTACGATAACTCCCAGGTCGACAAGTCGTTGTACACGTTGGTGGATGGCTGCGCGCGATACACCACATTCTGCCGCAACGTCCTTAAAAGGAATACGTGCGTTCTGCGAGATAATCTCCAGGATTTGTCTGTCAAGATTGTCTATTTTCTCCATGATCGTGAATATATTTATCGGTTAATGTCAAATAGTAAGCAAATATAGTGGTTTATTTTAATTTGTTGTTATAAAAGTAGAAAAAAACGTGTTTCCCGATTATTTTTTTAGATTTGCAATCTGTCAGCTAAAAACAGAGCGGGGGTGGCAAATTGTGTTTGCCACCCCCGCTTTTTGTTTATTCGTGTCCGGTTACTTCTCGATACTGAGCAGTTCTACTTCGAATACCAGTGTAGAGAAAGGTTTGATGGTACCTGCATCTCTTGCGCCGTAAGCCAAATCTTGCGGGATGTAAAGTTCCCACTTAGAACCTACAGGCATCATAGTCAACGCTTCTGTCCAGCCTTTGATTACCTGGTTAGCGCGGAATGTAGCGGGTTCGTTGTGTTTGTAAGAGCTATCGAACTCAGTACCGTCAATCAACGTACCTTTATAGTTTACTTTCACTTTGCAAGTATCGGCAGGAATTTCACCTGTACCGGCAGTGATTACCTTGTATTGCAATCCGCTCGGGGTAGTTTGTACACCTTCTTTACCTTTGTTTTCAGCCAGGAACTTTTCGCCGGCTTCTTTGTTGGGCGCATAAGTCTTTTCCAAAGCCTTTGATTTCACAGCTTCCATTTGGGCTTGCATGTAAGCTTGAGCAGTTTCCATGCTCATGGCGCCGCCTTTTTCCAAAGTACCTGCAATGAAACCTGCCATGAAGTTGTCTTTGCTGATGGTTTGAGTAGAGTCGTTACCAAACAATTCGCGGTTGATACCTTCCATCATCTGGTTAGAGATTTGCTGACCGATTTGAAGACCTGCCATGTAAGCGATGTCTTTCTTGCTGGTTTTCTTAGCACCTTCGTTCAAACCCTGGATGAACTCTGCCATGTAAGTAGTGTCAACGCCCAAACGGCCAACCAAGTATCCTTTCAGACCTTGAGTTTGTGACATACCTAATGAATACGACAATGAGTCGAGGTCAGTCTTCAGATTTGCCTTCGGGCTCTGAGCTGTACATGAAGCAAGGCCGGCAGCAACGGCGATTGCCAAAATAAATGTTACTTTTTTCATTTTGCTTTTTCTTGTTTATTATTATAATACTTCAATTAATTCTACTTCGAATACCAGTGTGCTGTGGGGCGGAATCATTTCGCCGGCACCTTGTGCGCCATATCCCAGGTTTGAGGGGATGTAGAGTTTCCATTTTGAACCTTCGGGCATCAACTGCAAGGCCTCTACCCATCCCGGAATTACCTGGTTTACACCAAATACGGCGGGTTGTCCGCGTTGTACCGAGCTGTCGAACAGCGTTCCGTCAATCAGGGTTCCTTCGTAGTGGCACTTTACCTGGTCGGTAGCTTTGGCTTTCTTGCCGGTTCCTTCGGTAATCACTTCGTATTGCAGGCCGCTGGGTAGTGTTACTACGTTGGCTCTCTTGGCATTTTCGCTCAGGAAGGCTGCTCCCTGTTCAATGCTGGCTGCACTCATCTTGGTTTCCAACTCTTCAAAGAAAGCGTTTACAATTTCGCGGGCTTCCTGGTGGCTGATAGCCGTTTGGCTGCCTTCCAATACATCCTTGATGGCTTGGGCAAAATCATTTACTTCGATGCTGTTGGCACCCATACTTAGTAAGTTTTGGCCAATTCCGAGGCCGATTGCGTAGCTAAATTTATCCATATTCTTATTTTACAAGTCGCAAAAGTACACGTTTTATTTGAATGTTCTCTTTTTTTGCCATTAAAATTTCTTATTTACACGCAGTTAGCTACTTCTTCTTTTTTGCAAATCACTATATTTGTAGGAGGATGTTATTATAAATTTGAATTATGAAGAAGCTTGTTGTATTATCGGGGGCGGGCATGAGCGCCGAAAGTGGCCTTAGTACTTTTCGTGATGCGGGAGGTTTATGGGATAGGTATCCGGTGGAGCAGGTGGCTACACCCGAGGGGTTTCACCGCGACCCGGAACTGGTGTTAGGGTTTTACAACGAACGGCGCAAGCAGTTGTTGCAGGTAGAACCTAACCAGGGGCACCGGTTGTTGGCTCACCTGGAGCAGGATTTTGAGGTGACGGTGGTTACGCAGAATGTAGATAACCTGCACGAACGGGCAGGGAGCAGCCGGGTGATTCATCTGCATGGGGAGTTAACCAAGGTGTGTTCCAGTTATCAACCTTACAATCCGGAGTTTGTGCGTGAGTTACAACCGGAGGAGTATGAGGTGAAGTTGGGCGATGAGGCGGGCGACGGTGCGCAACTGCGCCCCTTTATTGTATGGTTTGGTGAGGCGGTTCCCGAAATTGAGCGGGCGGTTAGTTATGTGCAACAGGCCGATGTGCTTGTCATCATCGGCACGTCGATGAATGTTTATCCGGCGGCGGGCTTACTTAATTATGCATCGCGGCAGGCAGAAGTATATTTAATTGATCCGCAAGAGGTAGATACACACAGTTCCCGCCCCATTTATCACATTCGCCTGGGGGCTTCGGAGGGAATGGCAGAGTTGCAGCGATTGCTTGCCGGCAAGAAGTAGAGACGGTTATTGTCCCGGTTTGGTAGCCAGGCGCAGTACAAACCAGGCGTGGTGCAATACGGTACTTATCCAACCGTAGTGGCGGCCCATGATGCAGAAGCGTTCGCGGAGGGAAGCACGACGGTTTTGGGTGGTCATACCTTCGTCCAGGTAATCTATTAAGGTAAGGCGGGTGTAGTGCAGGGTTGTTGCTTTCTTCATGGTACGGATGCACCAGTCAAAATCGGCCGAGAAGCGGTAGCGCAGGTCGTACGGCGTTACCAATGTGCGTTTGGCAAAGAAAGCCTGGTGGCATACCAACATTCCTTGGCGGAAACTCTTCCAGGTAAGTACTTCGGGGGCGGTGAGGCGGCGCATGCGCACAAAGTGCCCTTGCTTGTCTACTAAAGCCGTTTGTCCGTAAAGTATGTCGGGAAGTTCGGTCCCGGGGATGGAGAGCACCATCTGTTGCAGGGTGTCGGCTTCGTGAAAGCAATCGCCTGCATTCAGGAAGCAGAGGTAATCGCCCGTAGCCAGCGCTATTCCTTTATTCATGGCGTCGTACAAACCCTTGTCGGGTTCGCTTACCACTGTTTGCAGGCGGTCGCGATACTTATCTACAATCTCCAT
Organism: Bacteroides sp.; assembly: GCA_031554285.1. Lineage (GTDB taxonomy): Bacteria > Bacteroidota > Bacteroidia > Bacteroidales > Bacteroidaceae > Bacteroides. The sequence goes on along the minus strand of JAVBVL010000065.1, from coordinate 1,495 downwards.
TGTGTTGTCTTTCGAAGCTCCGTCAACAAGAATGTATTCAATGTGACGATAGCTTTGCGAAAGCACACTGAGCAGTGTATTCTCCAGTACCTTCCCGGCGTTGTAGGTAACGGTGATGATGGAGAACGTAGGTGTATGGTGATGGCTGTTAGGCATGATTACCGGTTTTCTTGTTGTACACTTCCGTATATTTCTTGGCAATGGCTCTTTCAGAATAGTTGGTAAGTACTTTGCGGCGTGCTTGTTCCGAGAGTGCTGCATAATCCGGTTCGTTGAGCGCCCAGTAAATACCGTTGGCAAAATCCTTGGCCGATTTGTATTGGGCTACATATCCGTTGTGCAGATGGTCGATCATTTCCGGAATGCCGCCTACCTGGAATCCTACGCAGGGTACACCGCACGCCATAGCTTCCATGATGGTATTGGGTAGGTTTTCTTCCAGCGAGGGAGTCACAAACAGGTCTACCGCATTGTAAATATCGGGCAGGGCGTGTTCGTCTTTCACGTAGTTCAAGGCATATACAGGGAAGGGGAGCAGGTTCTCCAGTTCCTGCGACCGGTTGCCGAATACCACTACGCCCAACTCTTCTTTCAGTTGCGGGCATTTCTCCGCCAACAGGTTGCACGACTCTATCAGGTAATCGATGCCTTTTCGCTTATCAGTAATCTTTACCGATCCGAAAAGTATCAGTTTGCCGGCTTCGGGCAAACGGAGTTTTGTACGTGCCTCTTGCTTGTTGCGTGGGTGAAACAGGTTGGTATTGATAGGGTTGGGGATGCTTACCACCTGGTGTCCTGTAAGCAGGGCGCTCTTCCGGGCGCGGTCGGCAAGCCATTGGCTGCAACCTACAAAGGTGATGGGCGATAGTTTGTATATCTCTTTCTTCTTGCGGAAGGTACGGGTGGATAGGTCTTTCTTGCTGCCTCCTCCGTACAGGAACGGGCAGTGGTGGCATTCTTCCTGATACAACGTACATTCGCGGGCATGGTGACAGATACCTGTGCAGGGCCACATGTCGTGCATGGTCCATACCACCGGTTTGCCGCTTACCAGAATCTTCCGGATATCGCCCAACGAAAGCATGCCCTGGTTAATCCAGTGCAGGTGAATAATATCGGCTTGTTGAAATTCGGGGAGTGAAGTAATATCGGTACCTGTATTGGCAATGTCTACGGCAAACATATTGTTTTTCTTGAACCGGTTGGCTTTCCAGATAACGATGCGTTCCCAAACAAATTTAACTACTTGCAGCCAGGTTCCGGGTATCTTTACCACATGTATTTGGTCGGTTTGCTTATCGCGCACCAGCATTTTAGCCTTAATTCCGTTGTCTTTCAGTGATTCCAGTAACCGTCCGGCGGCAACGGCTGCCCCGCCTGTTCGTTCCGAAGTATTGATAATAAGTACTCTCATCGGTTAGAATGTTTTGACAAAAATAGGGGTTTTCCGCGATAAACCGTACAAAGTCAAGGATTATTTGTACTTTTGCCGCAC
>JAVBVL010000085.1:0-42810 GCA_031554285.1 Bacteroides sp. | reverse complement strand
ATCTATCATCAGATATATTTTTGATTAACAGCCTATTATATAATTTGGTGATAGATGATAGATTGAAAACAATTAATTAGAGTTCTGTATCATAGTATGTATAACAGTGTGCATACATTCACCTATATTTACATTCTTTAGGTTTTTTAGTTTGCATAAAAATTCTATTTTTGCCCATTAATAAGATGTTTCCTGATTATTCAGGTCAGTCTTAGAACGCTTATGCTAATTTTACAATTTTTCATTTATGCAGACATCTGTAATGTTCAAATTCCGGCCCTCAGTTGTAGAGGGCAAGCCGGGCAGCCTTTATGTGCAATTCATCAAAGACCGTAAGTCCCGCAGCGTAGTACTTAAGGGGTACAAATTTTATCCCCATGAATGGGATGAGGAAAGTGAGAGTTTTCGCGTTAGTATTGGTAACACAGAGCGTAAAGCCTACTTAGAGAGCATCCACGCCAAACTTATGACAGGCCGTCAGCAGGTGTATGAGGCTATCCGCAAACTGGAAATCCGTAACCCGGATTATAGTGTAGACGAAGTGATTGAAAACTACCTGCGTCGGCAGTATCGTAACAACCTGACTGCCTATGCCGGACGGTTAGCCGATAGGATAGAGGAGAGCCGCCCTCGTACCGCCCGCTCTTACCGATGTGTGGCAAGACGTATACAGGAGTTTTATGGCGGAGATGTTCCGTTAGACAGAATCAATGCGGATTTTATTAAACGTTTCGAAGCCCATCTGTTATCCAAAGGGAAGAAACCCAATACTACCTCGTATTACTGTCGCAACCTGCGCGCTATCCTCAATCGGGCTATCGACGAAAAAATCATTGAAAATCCACAAGAAAGGCTTTTCTCCGGAGTTTTTACCGGTAACGAGAAAACAGAAAAGCGCGCCGTAAAAAGAGAAGTGATTGAAACCCTCGAAAATTTGAAGCTGACAGGTATAGTAAACAAACAGCTTTTATTAGCCTGCCACCTGTTCCTGCTTAGTTATTACCTGCGAGGCATTTCTTTCATCGACTTGGCTTATCTCAAGAAAGCCAATATACGTGATGGATGTATCCTGTACACCCGCCATAAAACCGGTCAGCGCTTTGAGATTGAGATTACACCCAAAATCGAAGTGCTCCTAAATAACTATCAGGATGATGATAGTGATTATTTACTTCCGGTTTTGCGCAAAGGCGACAAACGCACAGACTACGAGAATGCCCTCAAACAGGAAAACAACAGGTTGAAACAGCTCTCTGCCCTGATTGGATTAGACAAGCCACTTACCACTTACGTGGCGCGTCACTCTTGGGCATCGAACGCTTATGCCATGGGAGTATCCATTGACTTAATCAGCCAAGGGCTTGGTCATGAGAATGTACGCACAACAATGATTTACCTAAAATCCTTTGATTATTCAAACCTTCATGAGGCTAACCGGAAAGTAATTTATGGAACTCAAGAAGCAGTCTAAAATTGTAAAAAGTAATAAAAACATGTAGAATTCATCCATTTTTTATATTTTTGCCGGTGAAAACGCTCCTGAAGGAGAGTAGAAAATCTCTTTATAAGAGACAGCTAAACACGCTTATATATCCCTTTGCAGGCAACTGTTGTTAATTTTCTGCAAAGATAGGGCATCTGCCTAAAACGGAAAATCAAATTCCATCCCAATTACTATCACATCACAACCAATCTGTCTTTAGACGACACTTTTTGTCACTGGTTTTATAGTTTTGTTGCTAAAACCCCTTCTTTAACCCTTTGCTGTACAGCTTTAGGGGAGCCCCCGTATTGCATTTTGCAAAAGGTTCCAAAGTGGGCATAACTGGCAAAATGATACTTGTCGGCAATATCTTTGAGGGAAAGATGATTGGCAGTTATTTCTTTGAGTATGCACTCTGCCTTTTGGCGTGTCATCCAATGATAAGCCGATTCTCCAAAACATTTCCGGAATTTCTTCATGAAACCCGATGTGGAAAGGTTAGCCAGGGCTGCTAACTCAATTACATTACGCGCTTTTTTCCAGTTTTCGATTACAAAATTCCGGAAGCCTGTTTTCTCATCCAGAATGGGTTGAAGAAGCATGGCCAGTTCTTCTTTAGAATAAGAAAGAAGCAGCAATAAGAATAGCTCCTTTCTTTTGAGTTCCTGCATACGGGAACTTGACATACCTCCATGGGTATAGTGCTGCCATAATTTAAGGAAACTGCAACATAACTCGGTAGCTTCCAGTACGGAGAATCCTTTTACTTCCGGCTTGCTGACAAAGAGTAATTCCTGCACAGGAAGTGCTTTCCACAGGTTTTCAGGACTAAAACGGCAAATAACAACACAGATATTCTCTTTGGCAATACACTCACAATGATTGTCAGGCGGAAATAACCATATTCCGCCCGTACCCACCAGTTGCTGATTTCCTTGCAGGTTAACCAACAAACTTCCACTAACTACTATGACTATGGCAGCCTCGCCTGACAACTTGCCGGAATAGGACCGGCCGGCCTCGGCTTTTTCAACTTGCCATACATCAGGGGTGTTATACTGTTCCATAATACATTTCTATTTCACTGTTTCAAAAAAAGTTTGGCAAACTCACGGTGTCTGTTATTCAAAAGGCAAGCTGCAAACAGCTGGAAAATAGACTTTTGCTGTTAAATTATAGCCGAATAATCAAACTTGTGTTTTAAAAAACGCTCTACTAAACCGTTTCTATATTGTGCAAACTTTCTTTATACAATTAAATATCAGTGCATTACAACAATAACTATTAAACCGGCTTTCTCTTATAAAGAGACGGCTGACAGTATGAGAAAAAGAAATTGCCTGCCAATCAAATTGAGCGAAAAATTGTAAACAGATTAATAAAGCGTTAAGTATGAAAGTAACTGTCCGACAACTCTTGCCTATACTTATTTCAATTGCCGGGTTCTGTAGTCCGGATAACCTACAAGCCCAGGAGTATGTAGAATCAGGAGATATTCAAGGAGTTTCTATCAAAACAAACTTGCTCTATGATGCCACCACTACATTTAATTTAGGAGCCGAGTTTCGTTTGGGAAAGAAAATGACGTTGGATATTCCGGTCAATTACAATCCGTGGACATTCTCTGACAACAAGAAATGGAAGCATATTCTTGTGCAACCCGAGATTCGTAAATGGACCAGGCAGGCTTTCCAGGGACATTTCTTTGGATTGCATGGACACTATTCATCCTACAATGTAGGCGGACTGGATAATCCTCCTTTCAGTGAATATATGAATACTCACCGCCTTGAAGGGTGGTTGGTAGGAGCCGGCATCAGTTATGGATACCGTTGGAACTTTTCACACCGTTGGGGTATGGAAGCTATCATTGGTATAGGGTATGCATACCTTTCATACGATAAATATCCATGCTACCACTGCGGGGAGAAGCAGGGGAGTGCAAGCAAAAATTATGTGGGACCTACCAAGGCGGGTATATCACTTATATATCATATTGGTAAAAAGAAAAAGAATGTTCAACCAGAACCTATCCTTGACTATATACATGAAGTACAATCCCCCCTATTGTACAACCCTAAGCTGTCTGTAAGCTTCTTTACCCCCGCAGTAGAAGAGGTGAAGAGGCGCAGTACAGCCGGGAAAGCCTACTTGGATTTTGAGGTGGGCAAATCGGAAATATTACCTACGTTCCGTAACAATGCCAATGAGTTACAACGCATCTATGAACTGATTGAACGCCTGAAAAACAACTCCGACACTACCATTACCGGTATCAAAATCATCGGGCATGCCTCACCTGAGGGAGTGTATAATGCCAACCTTACACTCTCCGGTAATCGTGCCACAGCCCTTGCCAATCATTTAAAGAAAAAATACGGATTTGCCAATGAATTGTTTCACCTGGAAGAACAGGGAGAAGACTGGCAAATGCTTGAAAAGCTGGTAAAAGAATCGGATGTGGAAGGCAAACAACAAATATTGGCGATTATTCAGGATGTTGGAGTCTTCGGTGGCCGTGAGAAGAAACTCATGGATCTTTTGCAGGGCAAACCATACCTCCAAATAAAAGAAGCGTTTTTCCCACAACTCCGTCGCACCGACTACGAATTGCATTATACAGTACTACCTTTTACCGTAGAGAAAGGTAAAGAAGTCTTCAAAAACAATCCGTCCGCGCTCTCTTTGAATGAGATGTTTTTGATAGCAGCTACCTATGAGCGAGGTAGCGATGCCTACAACGAAGTCTTTGAGAAAGCCGCCGAACTCTTCCCCCATAGCGATGTAGCCAACCTGAATGCTGCCGCCAGTGCACTCGACCGCAAAGATGTATCCGATGCCGAGGAGTACCTGACACGGGTGGTTGAAAAGAATGCCGTTTACTGGAACAATGCCGGAGTATTGATGGCATTAAGAAAAGAGTATACTAAAGCAATGGAGCTCTTTAACAAAGCAAAAGCGGCAGGTAATATACAGGCTATAGATAATGTTTACGAGATAGCTAAAATCAAATAGGTTAATTGAGAATTAACAACTTTAGTAATAACAATTTTATTAATTAAAAAATCAAGTAATGAAGAAAAAACTTTTTTCGATGATGCTTGCAGCGAGTACCCTTACCATGGGAATCACGAGCTGTAGCAATGATGAAAATGCAGTAAATGACGAAAGCGCAGCTGTTAAAAGCGAGCCTACATCTATGAAGTTTACTGTAACTATGCCCCGTTCACTCCGCACGTATGCTCCGACCGACACCTATGCTACTGATGCTGAATTGGCTCTCAATTCAGTAAATGTATTGGTGTATGCTAAAGGTACCGATGGTATCTACACCTTGGAAAAAAATGGTAACAAGTCGCTTACTGCCAGTGACTTTACATTGGTTGCCGGAGATACTTATGAGTTAACTGATCCGAGCAAACTTTCAACCGTTACCGGAACAAAAAGAATCATGGTGGCTATGAACTATCCCGGTACACTGCCTACTGCAGCCGGAGCCCCGTTAAGTGATTTGGATGCATTAATTTATACTTTGAGTACTCCTACCGCTTTGACAAACAGCGGCATTGCCATGTTTAGCGTAGAGCCCAAAGAAGTTGATTTGGTAGCAGATGCAACTAGTAACACAATGACTATCTCAGTTAAACGTATGGTAGCAAAGTTTACCGTACAGGAAAAAATTGTACGTCAGGGCGGTAAAATTATGACTGGTGGAGGCGAACTGACCAACATGCAATATGCTGTTGGTAATATAAACAAGACTATCTACCCGAAACAACAATTTACAGGTACTGCCCCCTCTATCTTCGTGAAAGATACCAACTGGAGCAGCTATGTTGCCGGAACGTCATTCTTTGGTCTTGACTACGCCCTTGCATCGACCGACTTCAAGAGTGTTGACGTAGAGGCTACAAGCATGGCCGACTTCAAAACAATTTATGTACCTGAGAACACCAGTGAAACAACTGCCGTTGATGGAGAGAACGTAACTTACATATCAGTTCGTGCACAGTATGCACCCGCTTTCTTTGCAAATGCCGATGGTAGCAGCAAGGGTCCGAATACGGCTGCTCCCAAAACATTCTGGACTGTAGTTACCAATGCAGGTGCCATCCTTTACTTCGATGTAGAAGCCGATGCTGATGCTTACAAGGCACTTGCTGCAAGCAACATCAAGAGTGCGCCCTATACAGATGGTTTCTGCTACTGGCGTGTATATGTAAACCAGGCTGCCGATACAGATAGCAGCATTGCCGGCAGCAAATCTAACAAGTATGATGTTTTGCGTAACGGCTACTACAAATCAACCATCAAGAGCATCAAAGCTTTAGGAACTCCCGAAGATAAAGCCGATATCAAAACAGAAACAAGTATCGACATCGATACCGACGTGAATCCTTGGGAACCGACAGAAGAAGAATTCGATCTCTAATAATCGATCTTTTTATTTGCGTATAGAATTCGGAATGCGGGAGTTTCCCGCATTCCATTTTACCTTTTTTCAGTTATTGAAATGAAATATTTATCCACACATCTCTGTCCGGTATTATTTATCCTATTATTAATGGCCGGCTGCATCCACGAAGACCGGTCCGGTTGCCTGCCGGTGCAGTTGAGTTTTATTCACACAACCCCTTGTGGAAATGGTGTGGCTTATCCTGCAGATATCGACAGTCTGCACATCTACGTGTTTGATAAGAAAGGAATCTTTGTAAAAGACTACATCTTTTCAAATATTCAACTCAGCCAAAAATACACCTGCGAGATTCTTGTGCCCTCAGGGCCTAACACCCTTGTTGCCTGGCTGGGCAAGGGCAACCTGTCACAAACCAATCCAACCAACTTTGTACCCGGGTCAACAACCCTGTCGGAAGCTTCCCTGAGCTTGCACAAAGGTTATTGTCCGTCTACCGCAACTACCGATTCAGTATTGGTATGCAAAGGGGCACTTTATTTTGGAAGTACTCAGGCCGAACCGGGTACTGCCCATCAGGTGCAACTCACCAAAAACACAACCGGAATACACGTGTCAGCTTCCGGATTGCAACCTCAAGGCACTTACCGTCTCACCATTACAGGAGACGATGATTACTTTAATTTTGACAATACTTTCACTTCTCCCGGGAAGTTGAACTACATACAACCCTTACTCTGTGACACAAAAGGTTGTGCACAAGCCGGGGCGCATATCATTAACCCGGAATGGGGAACACATCCGCTGCTTATTGTTACCGATGAGGCTACAGGGCACGAACTGCTCCGCAGCGACCTTGTAGAACTTATTACCGAGCGTATGCCCGAGGTTAATTTTGAATGTATACACGAGTTTGACATTGACATTGAGTTCAGCAAAGATTTATCTTTCTCGGTCAATATTAACGGGTGGGGTATGAACGATGAGGAAGACGACCTGTAACACCCGTAACAAACAACCATAAACAAATAATATAGTATCTAAACATATGATAAAGTATTTGGAACACTCACTTTTTTGTTGCATCGCCATCCTGTTGGCAGGATGTACTGCTGAAGAGGAGAGTGATAATATAACCGGAGGAAAAGCTGTAGTAAATGTTATTCTGCAAATGCCGGCCGCCACAACACCAACCACCTATTCTATATCGGAGATTGATGAGAATACAGTGGAGAACATCGATGTGTTGGCATTTGAGCCTACTACTGAGCCGGGTTCCGGATGGGCATTTGCCTACCACACAGAAGGTACTTCCATCACCGATCAAACCACCGGAAACCCCACTAAGTCAAAAAAACAATTTACTGCCAAACTAATTAAGAAATCAAACCAACAGCTATTGGTTATTCTTGCTAATGCACATACACAGGTACAAGCACTGGGAGCAATCGCTGCAGGAACCGACAAAGATGTACTTTTATCTCAGTTAATCTGTGAAAATACCGGAAACTGGAATGCCAACAACGATAACTCTAAACAAGAAAGGGATTCCAATCGTTTCTCGCCGTTTCCTATGTATGGAGAAATAAAGACCACCGTTAACGATGCGACTGTTGAAATTACAGGTGTCAAGCTGCTTCGTGCCATTGCACGTATGGATGTAATATCTAATGTAACCAACTTTGCACTCAAAAAAATATACTTATACAATACTAACACCAAAGGCTGCATAGTACCTGCCACCACAAATCTTGATGGAGCAGATAGAGTTAATGCACCCACCATTCCTATAGGTAATGTAAAAAATAGCAGTCCATTGGAGTATACAGTACCCACCGAAATGAAATATGGTTTTTTGCGTACCATGTATCTTTTCGAAGCAAAAGCTGCAGATGCTACCTGCATGGTGATAGGAGGTACGTATGGAAGCGATTCGGCATTAACTTACTACCGAATCGACTTCTTTAAGAAAAACAGTAATGGAAAAAACACCGACGAACATTGTGACATCCTACGTAACTACCGCTATTTGATCAATGTAATAACTGTATCAGGACGTGGTTATGACACCCCGGAGCAAGCATTTAATGCCAAGCCGGCTAATCTGAAGTACGACATTGAGGATTTAAGTACTAACACTACCGATACCGATTTTAATGGACAGTACTACCTGAGTGTAAATAAAAACCCGGTCAACTTATTCGGAGAAGAAACATCGGATATATACCTACTGGTAAAAACTAATTATCCATATGGCTGGACTCCCAGTGTACCCAACAGCAACGATAGCTGGATTACCATAGAAGGTGCTAGTTATACCTCGATTTATATCGGTGTATCAGCCAATACAACCGCCTCCGAACGGCAGGGAACTATACGTATTAAAGCCGGAGATTTGATAAAAGATATTACTGTTATACAAAGCAATACCCGCGAAATGAGCCTGCAAGTTATGCAGCATGGCAGAGCATTAACCAAGCTCTCTTTTCAGTCGCAAAGTCCGGCAGCTGAGACATTGCAGGTTGTTTGGAAACCCACCGATGCCCGGTGCATTGTATCGGTATCGCACACCAAAGGCGGAGGGCTCTCATTGGGCACTCCTGCTAATCCCACAACGAGCGGACAGGACCATACGCTTTCTCCTTCCGGCATTGCCGATATAACAACCGATCCGTTTATTGAAAAAGAATCGGTTGTTACCTATACGCTTATTGATGATGTTACAGGTAAGACATTATCCCAATCAGTGACTCTTTCGCAAATTAATTATGCGTTAGTAGCTACAGAACATACCACACCATACCTCATGGATGGAAAAACAAAGCGGTTCAAAATCAAATCAAACTTGCCTTGGACGGTGCGTGCCACATCTAACCCGGGAATGATTACCTCTTTTACAGCTACAGAAGGCGAAGCAAATAAATCAGCACACGACTTTGAATTTACAATTAAAAACAGACTCTCAGCCAATAGCATCGCAAAAGAGAGTTTCCAACTATGCTTTTCCTCTAACAGCGGTGATGTCAACAAAACATTCAATGATGTGCTGGTAAACATGAGGGGCACCACCGGATTAGAGTTTACCTACAACAACCAAACCTATATTGGTGATTATATCGATAATTTAACCCTCCATAATTGGAATGAAGCCAATAATAAATGTACGGCAATAGGTACAGGGTGGCGGTTACCTACTAAAGACGAACTTTTAACGGGATCCGGATCATTTATTGAAACTCTTTATGCCACAGGCTATGGTAGTTATGGCTATTGGGCAGGCCAATCAAGCTCCAAGTATTATGTAACCTTCACTTCCTCAGGGAGAAATGCTATATCAACATCTGGTGACTTACGATACACCCGCTGTGTATACGGGCCGGTACAATAAAGAGTAACAGTGACAAAGAATGGTACAAATACTTATAAAAAGAAAATAAAAGAATACAATCAAATGAAATATTACCTGAAATATAGCCTGACTTTCTCTCTTGCTTTGGCATTGTGTACCGGATGCGACAACAAAGACCTTTACACAGATTCCATTCAGGAAGAAGTCAGCGTGAAAGTGAATGTAAAAATGCCGGCAACCTCCACTACAAAAACGTATGCTATGGGGGATATAGACGAGAATGACCTGGAAACAGTTGATGTATTGGTATTTAACAAAGATGCCGGTAACCAGTCGGGATGGGCATATAGCTACAGCGCCCAGGGTACATCCATCAGCAGTACCAATGGAACAAGTACAGGTTCCGATAAACAATTTACGGTAAAACTGTTTAAAAGTGAGACAGAACAAATGTTCGTTTTTCTGGGTAATGTGCGCAGCCAGTTGCAAGCATTGGGGCAGATAGGCGCCGGGGCCGATAAAGACAAACTGCTGAAACGGTTGATATTTGAAAACACCGGATGTTGGAGTGCTCGGTTAGACGAGAATAACACCTTTACCCCATTTCCTTTCTGGGGTGAAATAGCTGCTACAATAACCAATGCAACCTCACTTTTTGACGGGTTAAAGTTACTGCGTGGTATTGCCCGTATAGATGTGTTGTTAGATACTGCTGTGAATAATTTCAAGCTTAATGAAGTATATGTTTACAACAGTAATACAAAAGGGCAGGTGGTGCCGGCTCCCGGCAATATTGACGGCAATACAGTAAAAGCCCCCACTATTCCCGCCGGAACTACCCAAAACCCTTCACCCTTGCAATATACCGTACCAAACACCATGCAACGAAAATTTGTACGTAGCATTTACCTGTTTGAGTCGAAAGGTTTGCCGGGTAATTATTCGTCTTACGCTACTTGCCTGGTAGTAGGAGGCACCTATAGTAGCGATACCGAACCCACCTACTACCGGTTAGACTTCTTCAAGAAGGACGCCCATGGCAAAAACACTGCCGATTACCGTGATATATTGCGGAATCAGCACTATCAGGCAAAAATCAAAAGTGTATCGGCACGTGGTCATGCTACTCCCGAGGATGCTTTCAACTCCCAATCAATCGACATGGATTGCGAGATAGTGAACTGGGACGATAATACCACTGAAACCGAGATTGGCGGGCAATATTATTTGAAGGTAGATAAGAACCCTGTTAATATGTATGGTGACTCATCCACAGATAACATGCTTATGATACAAACCGATTATCCCGGTGGGTGGACAGCCTCTGTTCCTAACGTGGCCGACAACTGGATTAGTATAGAAGCTGCTCACGAGGGTAAACTGTATTTTGCTGTTTCCAGCAATATAGGGGCTCCTTCTGTGCGTCGTGGGTATATTCAAATTAAGGCCGGTAATCTGACAAAACGTATTACTGTCGTTCAAAGTAATACCCCTGAGGTCAGTATAGAGATTATACAAGGTAGTACCCCAATAAACAGCCTTTTCTTTCCATCACTAAACCCCGCATCGCAAACCTATCAGGTATACTGGAAACCGGTAAATGCAAGCTGTGTAGTATCGGTAGTGAATACCAAGAAACAAGGGCTTGATCTGGGTACGTCATTAAAGACTCCCACTATTAGCGGGGAAGTCCTGACTCTCTCAGCTGCAAGTATTTCAGATGCGACAGTAAATAGCGATCCGTTCATAGAGAAAGAAACTGTTGTTACCTACACCGTAGTAGACAATATAACCGGTACATCAAAATCACAATCGCTTGTGCTCTCTCAAATTAATTATACGTTAGTAGCCACGGAGTATCCTACATCGGCAGATGCCACCGGCGCCTATGCAATGAACGGAAAGACTAAAACATTCAGTATACAATCCAACCTGCCTTGGAGGGTTCAGGAAACTACTTCTACGCTTCCCGAAGTTGTACATAATTTTACTGAGAGTAGCGGCGAAGCAGATATAATTAAACATGATTTCACTTTTACCATTATTGATGGAAGTACATATACAACGATTAAAGAGAAAATAGGTGAACTTCGATTTTCAGCAAACAGTGGCGATTCGAACAAGAAATTCCGGACAAATGGTAGCTATAACGATGTGCAGGTTAATTTCAGAGCCGTCAACGGATATCCGTATACATACAGTAGTAATACATACATGGCAGCATTTACTGATGCCGGGAATATGAATTGGGACCAAGCCCAAAGTACATGTACAGCTTTAGGAACAGGGTGGCGTTTGCCCAGCGAGGCAGAGTTTAGAGGTGGATCCGGAAGTGTATTCAACAGTCTTACCGGAAACTACTGGACAAGTACATATTATGATTGGGTACTTTTTATTGGAGACCGTTATCGATACGTCATTTTTCCGGGCCGGGCAAGTAATGCAGCGGGGCATTCGACAAACAATAGAGTTCGCTGTGTATACGGTCCTACGAAGTAAAATCAAACAACGAAATGATGAAGCAAGCATTTTCACTCACCAAGTTTCCCAAAGTATATCGTTTTTTGCACACGATGGCGGTATTACTTGGAACTTGGAGCTTGCTCACATTATTCACAGCTTGTGAGAAAGACACCCCTGAGCCAATATCCCCGGTACGCACCCTGCTTTTTTACCTGGGGGGCGATAATAACCTATCCGGTGAAGTTAGCTATAAGATAGAACAAATCAAAGCCACCGCACTTTCGTCCTCTTGCAGGGTAGTGGTGTATAAAGATACACGCAAAGAGGCTCCTCAACTGCTGGAACTTAAAAAGGAGCATGGGCAGGTACAAGCCATTGTAGTACGAGAGTATGAGGAGAGTAATTCAGCATCAGCTCAAACGTTTACTTCTGTATTGCAGGAAGTCAGAGAATTGTTTCCGGCTGCTTCGTACGGTATGATTGTCTTCTCACATGCTACCGGTTGGCTACCCCAGGGAGCGCCCGATAACCCTGTATCGCGTTCTATTATTGTAGATGGTTCCTCACAAATGGAGTTTACCGACTTTGCCGCTACCATTCCCGATGGTATGTTCCAATTCATTGTATTCGAAGCCTGCCACATGGCAGGGGTCGAAGTGGCTTGGGAACTAAAAGATAAGACACAGTACATCATAGCTTCAGCAGCCGAGATTGTTTCGCCGGGATTTGCACCTGCCTATCCACAGGCTCTGCCATACTTATTCCGGCAAGAAGTCAACCTCCCCAAAGCCATAGAAGCTATCAATGCAGATTATGCAACCAGGCAAGGCGATTATGCCTCGCTCACCTTGAGTTTAATTGACTGTAAAGCGTTGGATTCCTTGGCCGATATTATACGTAACTCTCCTGAAATAAGCATTCGCTATACCAAAGGTTTCTCAGACTCCGACATCGATAAGGCATCTATCCAATTTTTCGACCGTACCGGCAATCATTTATTCTTCGATTTGGATAACTATTTTGCAACGTTGGTGCAACACGAAGAAGCTCCTGCCATCTCCCGGGCTATTGCCAACATTGTTTCCAGTAAAACATCCACAGCCTCCTTTATGCCGGGATATGGAGGTTTTGAAGTAGTATCGCACTGCGGCCTTACCACTTATATTCCGCAAGAGAAATACCCCCGGTTAAACGAATGTTACAAGCAGCTGAGATGGTATAAAGAAGTAATAAACCACCTAAAAAACTAAAGAAACATGAATCTAAAGAAGTTGGACATTAAAAAGATACTGGTGTGGGTGTCAGTCCCGCTACTGTTTTGGGGAAGTATAATTTGGGTAATTGTACAATCCTGTTCCAGGCAACAAACACTTGCCCCAAACCAACAGGAGCAACAGGCGCCCACCTCTTTTAAATTACCCGACATTCCCACTGGAATAATATCTCTGGAAGAACGGGCTAATTACTTAGTTATGCATTATTGGGAGCATTTCAATTTGGCAGATACAAGCCATATTCACTCCCCACAAGTAAGTGAGCAGGCATTGGTTGACTATTTGGTCCTGTTTCCCTATATCTCACCGCAAGTACGGGCCGCTTCCATTAACCGGATGTTGAAACAGGCCGAAGGGAATAACCGCTCCCTGATGTACTGGATAGAACTGTTGGAAAAATACCTGTACGACCCCAACTCGCCCATGCTTAATGAAGATTACTACACCACCGTACTAAAGTACATCGCAGAATCTCCTCAGATATCAGAGGCGGAAAAGAGCCGCTTCCAATTTCAACTAACCGGTATTTCCCTAAACCGGGTAGGCATGCAAGCTGCCGACTTTACTTGTACCGGAGTTAACGGCATGCGTTACCGGATGTGCAATATAAGTTCGGAGTACACGTTGATTTTCTTTTATAATCCCGATTGCGCGGATTGTCAAAGAGTGAAAGAAGAACTGGAAATGCGGCCGGAAACAGGTTGGATGGTCGACCATGAAGAACTAACCGTATTAGCCATATACGTTGATGAAAACCGGAAAGCGTGGGAAGAGTATCAATCTCAGCTTCCAATTAAATGGCTGAATGCTTTTGACGACAGGGGCGCTATCAGAGGGCAACGCCTGTACGACTTGAGGGCTACCCCGTCCTTGTATTTATTAGACAAAAATAAGAAAGTACTCTTAAAAGACGCGTCAGTCGAAAAGATTGAAGCATTTTTCACAAAGAAAGGATAAATAATATGGCAGTAACCGCATACTCATTCTTACATACCCGCCGGAAGCCGGAAAATAAGTTCAAGAAAGCAATTATTTCGTACCTGCAAACTACCCGGTATAGTGACCAAACGGATGTTGAACTAAAGATAATTGTTATTGAAGCCAAAAATTGTACGGTAGGCGATAGCATACGGATTATGATGATTGACAGTCAGGAAGAACAGGCATGGGCCATAGCTTCCGAGCTAAAACACCAACAGTATTGGAGCGAAATGCTGGAAGGATGCTGTTTGTATATGGACGAAGAAAACAATTGGGCACAAGAGGAGTACCGGCAACAAATTGAGCAATCAAAGCACCGTATCAATCTGCTGCGCGATGCACGTCCTGAAAGGTTAATTTATTACTATGAAAACTGGGACAGGGAAGAGCTATTGGCTATCTATGTAGTATGCAGTTACGAAATCCTTGTTCCGGAAAATAGTAAATGTGAAACCCGAACCGAAACATTTATCATTACTCCGGATGGTGAAACAGTTATCGGGCATGAACCGTACGGGAAATTAAGCTTAGTAAGGAAAAGGATAGTGATATAAACCTTCTTACAGAAGCTTTTGCTAAAATACATCCATAGCTAATTACATGCCTGTCAATAAAAAGATACCAATACTCAAAACCCCGCACCATCAAACTTTTGCAGGCAAATTTGCCAAAAAATCACCATAAGTTCAGCAAAACAGCCAATAAACACGATTTATATCTTCAAAACTGCGTTTTACACAAACTTTTTGCTTCACACATACATATTTCAACAATAATTCGTTATTTTTGCACGCTAAAATAATGGATACAATGACAACCACAGCTAAATTGCTGTTACACTGCCCCGACCGACCCGGCATCCTGGCAGACGTAACAAACTTTATAACAGAAAACAAGGGGAACATCGTTTATCTGGACCAGTTTGTAGACCACGTAGAGAACATCTTCTTCATGCGTATTGAGTGGGAACTGACGAACTTCCTGGTGCCACAGGAGAAAGTGGAAGACTATTTCCGCACACTGTATGCACAGAAGTACGACATGAATTTCCGCCTCTACTTCTCGGACAAGAAGCCGCGCATGGCCATCTTCGTATCCAAAATGTCGCACTGCTTGTTCGATATGCTGGCACGTTATACGGCAGGAGAGTGGAACGTAGAAATTCCGCTTATCATCAGCAACCATCCGGATATGCAGCACGTGGCAGAGCGTTTCGGCATTCCGTACTACCTGTTTCCCATCACAAAGGAGAACAAGGCGGAGCAGGAACGCAAGGAAATGGAATTGTTGGCCGAGCATAAAATCACTTTCATTGTGCTGGCACGGTACATGCAGGTAATATCCGAACAGATGATTAATGCTTATCCCAACCGTATTATCAATATACACCACTCGTTTCTTCCGGCTTTTGTAGGTGCCAAGCCGTACCACGCCGCTTTTGAGCGTGGGGTGAAGATTATCGGAGCTACTAGTCACTACGTAACTACCGAATTGGACGCAGGTCCCATCATCGAACAGGATGTGGTACGCATTACACACAAGGATTCTACCGAGGATCTGGTGAACAAAGGCAAGGATTTGGAGAAAATCGTACTCTCACGTGCCGTACAGAAGCATATCGACCGCAAGGTGCTGGCATACAAGAACAAAACGGTAATATTTAGTTAGTGATGAGTGTTTAGTGATAAGTGATCAGCATTTGTAATGAAAGTAGCGATTATAAAATACAATGCAGGTAATATCTATTCCGTAGATTATGCGTTGAGGCGCCTCGGAGTAGAAGCCGAGGTTACCGACAACCGGGAAACGCTGTTGGCAGCCGACAAGGTAATCTTCCCCGGTGTAGGAGAGGCTGCCACCACCATGGCTTACCTGCAAGCTAACAACATGGATCGCCTCATACGCGACCTGCGCCAACCGGTACTGGGTATCTGCCTGGGCATGCAACTCTTATGCAGCCACTCCGAAGAAGGGGAGGCCGACGGATTAGGAATTTTTGATGTGGACGTAAAACGGTTTATCCCCGCGCGCCATGAGGACAAAGTGCCGCACATGGGTTGGAACACCATCCGCACCACAGGCAACGGACTGTTTAAAGGCTTTACGCAAGAGGAGTTTGTTTACTTTGTACACAGCTTCTATGTGCCGGTATGCTCCTTCACAGCAGCCACCACAGCATACATACATCCGTTTAGCGCCGCCTTGCAGAAAGATAACTTCTATGCCACACAATTCCACCCAGAGAAGAGTGGAAAGATAGGCGAACAAATATTACAGAATTTTCTTGATTTATAATTAATTAGACAGCATGCATTCAAGGATAGAATTAATACCTGCCATTGACATTATCGACGGAAAGTGCGTACGTCTGTCGCAAGGCGATTACGACAGCAAGAAGGTGTACAACGAGAATCCGGTGGAAGTTGCGCGTGAGTTCGAAGAGAACGGCATCCGCCGCCTGCACGTGGTCGACCTGGATGGAGCGGCCTCCAACCACATTATCAATTACCGCATCCTGCACCAGATAGCCACGCAAACCTCATTGGTAATCGATTTCGGTGGCGGCGTAAAGACGGACGAAGACCTGCGCATTGCCTTCGACAACGGGGCCGAAATGGTAACCGGTGGCAGCATTGCCGTGAAGAACCCCGAACTCTTCGGCCGTTGGATAACTCAATATGGCAGTGAGAAGATCATCTTGGGTGCCGATGTAAAAGACCGCCACATTGCCGTACACGGATGGAAGGAGGGTAGCGATTGCGAACTCTTCCCGTTCTTAGACGAATACATCCGCAAAGGCATCCACAAGGTAATCTGTACCGACATCAGTTGCGACGGCATGCTGGCAGGTCCCTCTATGCAGTTGTACCGGGAAATTATGCAGAAACACCCTTCACTGCACCTCATTGCCAGCGGCGGAGTAAGCTGCATCGACGATATTGCCCGTCTGCACGAAGCAGGCATTCCGGCAGTTATCTTCGGCAAAGCCCTTTACGAAGGACGCATCACTTTGAAACAATTACAAGCATACTTATAACAACGAACATACTATGTTAGCAAAAAGAATCATACCCTGCCTGGATATTAAAGACGGGCAAACCGTGAAAGGAACTAACTTCGTGAACCTGCGTCAGGCAGGCGATCCGGTAGAACTGGCCCGCGCCTACAGCGAACAAGGAGCCGACGAACTGACATTTCTCGATATTGCCGCCACACACGAAGGCCGCAAAACCTTTGCCGACCTGGTAAAACGCATTGCCGCCAACATCAGCATTCCCTTTACCGTAGGGGGAGGTATCAACGAATTGGCCGATGTAGACCGTTTGCTCAACTCGGGAGCCGATAAGATTTCCATTAACTCGGCCGCTATCCGCAACCCACAGCTCATCGACGATATTGCCAAGCATTTCGGCTCACAGGTATGTGTACTGGCCGTAGACGGCAAGCAAAATGCCGAAGGAGTGTGGAAATGCTACCTCAATGGCGGACGCATTGAAACCGACCGGGAACTGCTTGCCTGGACACGTGAAGCACAAGACCGCGGAGCCGGTGAGATTCTGTTTACCAGCATGGACCACGACGGTGTAAAGACCGGTTACCCCAACGAAACTCTCGCTGCTCTGGCCGACCAGCTCTCTATCCCCATCATCGCATCTGGCGGAGCAGGCACCATGGAGCACTTCCGCAATGCATTTACACTGGGAAAAGCAGATGCCGCTCTGGCAGCCAGCGTTTTTCACTTCGGTGAGATAAAAATTCCCGAATTAAAATCGTATCTTTGCAGCCAGGGAATTTCTATCCGGAAATAAATAACTAAGATAATGGAATTAGATTTCGACAAAATGGACGGGCTCATCCCCGCCATCATACAAGATAATACCACCCGTAAGGTGTTGATGTTGGGTTTCATGAACCAGGAAGCCTACAATAAAACCGTTGAAACGGGCAAGGTTACTTTTTACAGCCGTACCAAGAACCGTTTGTGGACCAAAGGCGAGGAGAGTGGTAACTTCCTCCACGTAGTATCCATCAAGGAAGATTGCGACAAAGACACCCTGCTTATCCAGGTAAACCCCGTAGGACCGGTGTGCCATACGGGTACCGATACCTGCTGGGGCGAGAAGAACGAAGAACCGCTGATGTTTGTAAAAGCATTGCAGCAGTTCATCGACCGCCGCCACGAAGAGATGCCCGAAGGATCGTACACCACCAGCCTGTTCCAATCGGGTATCAACAAGATGGCCCAAAAGGTAGGCGAGGAAGCTGTGGAACTGATTATCGAAGCCACCAACGGTACCGGCGAACGAATGATATACGAAGGTTCGGACATGTTATACCACCTTATTGTGATGCTCACATCTAAAGGTTACAGCATTGAAGACCTGGCACGCGAACTGGAAGTGAGACATAGCGCATCATGGAAGAAGCACTAATCAGTTATACGGACGTAGAAGTACACCAGGAGGAACTCTGTGTATTGAGCAACGTAAATTTACAGTTGCACAAGGGGGAGTTTGTATACCTCACCGGTAAAGTAGGTTCGGGTAAAACGAGCCTGCTGAAAACTTTCTACGGCGAACTGAACGTGTTAACAGGCGAAGCCGAGGTGTTGAGCAATAACATGCGCACCATCAAGCGCAAGCACATCCCACAACTGCGCCGCAAACTGGGCATCGTGTTCCAGGACTTCCAACTGATGACTGACCGTACCGTGTACAACAACCTGGAGTTTGTGCTGAAAGCTACCGGCTGGAAAAACAAATTGCAAATAAAAGACCGTATCGAAGAGGTTTTACGCCTGGTAGGTATGGAAAACAAAGGATACAAGCTACCCAACGAACTGTCGGGTGGAGAGCAGCAACGCATCGTGATTGCACGGGCGGTACTTAACTCACCCGAGATTATCCTGGCCGATGAGCCTACGGGTAACCTGGACGTGGAAACAGGAAAAGCCATTGTGGAACTGCTGCACGACATTTGTCGCACAGGTACCCTGGTGGTAATGACCACACACAACCTGCAACTGTTGAAAGAGTATCCCGGACGTGTGTTCCGGTGTGCCGATCACCAAATTACGGAGGTTACAGAGCAGGGAGCAACCGCAGCAACTAATTAAAGCAGATATTAATTTTAACACAGGAACGAAAAATGAAAGTTTTAAAGTTTGGAGGAACTTCCGTAGGTACCGCAGCGCGGATGAAGGATGTGGCCAAATTGATTACTGATGGCGAGAAGAAAATTGTAGTTCTTTCGGCCATGTCGGGAACAACCAACTCATTGGTGGAAATTTCCGATTATTTGTATAAAAAGAACCCGGAAGGCGCTAACGAGATTATCAACAGGCTGGAAGCTAAATATAAACAGCATGTAGATGAGCTTTTTGCTACACCCGAATATAAAAAGAAGGGCCTGGAGGTAATCAAATCGCACTTTGACTACATTCGTTCGTATACAAAAGACCTGTTTACGCTGTTCGAAGAAAAAGTAGTACTGGCACAGGGTGAATTGATTTCGACCGCCATGGTAAACTACTACCTGCAGGAATGCGGTGTGAAGTCGGTATTGCTTCCGGCTTTAGATTACATGCGCACCGACAAAAATGCCGAACCCGACCCTGTTTACATCAAAGATAAACTGGCTGCCCAACTGGAACTCTACCCCGAAGCCGAAATCTACATTACACAAGGTTTCATTTGCCGCAATGCATACGGGGAGATAGACAACCTGCAACGCGGTGGTAGCGACTATACCGCTTCCCTGATTGGAGCCGCCGTAGGTGCCTCGGAAATCCAGATCTGGACCGACATTGACGGTATGCACAACAACGACCCGCGTATTGTCGATAAGACAGCACCCGTTCGTCAGCTTCACTTTGAAGAAGCAGCCGAGCTGGCTTACTTCGGCGCCAAGATTCTGCACCCCACCTGTATTCAGCCGGCTAAGTATGCCAACATACCCGTTCGCTTGCTCAACACCCTGGAACCGGATGCTCCGGGTACCATGATTTCAAACGATACGGAAAAAGGTAAAATCAAGGCTGTAGCAGCTAAGGAAAATATTACGGCTATCAAGATTAAATCGAGCCGCATGTTGCTGGCACATGGTTTCCTGCGCAAGGTATTCGAAATTTTTGAAAGCTACCAGACTTCCATCGACATGATTTGTACATCGGAAGTAGGAGTCTCGGTATCGGTAGATAATACCAAGCACCTCAACGAGATTATGGACGACCTGAAGAAGTACGGTACCGTAACCATCGACAAAAACATGTGTATTGTATGCGTGGTAGGCGACCTGGATTGGGAAAACGTAGGTTTTGAAGCCAAGGCGCTGGATGCCATGCGCGACATACCCGTACGTATGATTTCGTTCGGTGGTAGCAACTACAACATATCGTTCCTGATTCGCGAGTGCGACAAGAAAGCAGCGTTGCAATCGCTAAGTGACGTACTGTTTAACGCCTAATTCAAGGAATACGGAGATAATTACTGAGCGCTTTTACCACACCCCTGATAAAAGCGCTCTTTTTTACCAAATCTATAAAGACTAATTATGAAAGGAACATTTCCGGTAGAAAAATTCCGCCAACTGCAAACACCCTTTTATTATTACGATACCCAAGTGTTGCGCGATACGTTGACTGCCATCAAGAAAGAAGCTGCCCGTCACGACCGCTTCGATGTGCATTACGCCATGAAAGCCAATGCCAATCCCAAAGTACTGGCTATCATCCGCGAGAGTGGGTTAGGAGCCGACTGTGTAAGCGGTGGCGAGGTAAGGGCTGCCATCAAAGCAGGATTCCCTGCCAATAAGGTAGTATTTGCCGGGGTAGGTAAGGCCGATTGGGAAATCAACCTGTCGTTGGATTACGATATCTTCTGTTTCAACGTAGAATCCATTCCTGAATTGGAAGTTATCAACGAGCTGGCTGCCGCTAAAGGTAAAGTTGCCAAGGTGGCCTTCCGCATCAATCCCAACGTAGGAGCGCATACCCATGCCAATATCACCACCGGACTTGCCGAAAATAAATTCGGCATCAGCATGGAAGATATGGACAAGGTAATCGATGTAGCGTTGGAAATGAAAAACGTGAAGTTTATAGGCCTGCACTTCCACATCGGTTCGCAAATCACGGATATGGGTGACTTTATTGCTCTTTGTAACCGTGTAAACGAATTACAGGACAAACTGGAAGCCCGCCATATCCTGGTAGAACATATCAATGTAGGTGGTGGATTGGGTATTGATTACGACCATCCCAACCGTCAGGCTATTCCTGATTTCAAAGCATACTTTGCTACATACGCCGGCCAGTTAAAACTTCGTCCGCACCAAACCCTGCACTTTGAACTTGGACGTGCCGTGGTAGGACAATGTGGTTCGCTCATCTCGCAGGTATTGTATGTAAAGCAAGGAACCAATAAGCAATTCGCCATCCTCGATGCAGGAATGACCGACCTTATTCGTCCTGCCCTATATCAGGCGCACCATAAAATAGAGAATATCACCTCCGAAGATTCGGTACAAGCGTACGATGTGGTAGGCCCCATCTGCGAGTCGTCTGACGTATTCGGCAAAGCCATCGATTTGAATAAGGTGAAACGTGGCGACCTGATAGCTTTGCGCTCGGCAGGAGCTTACGGTGAGATTATGGCATCGGGCTATAACTGCCGCGAATTACCTAAAGGATACACCTCGGAGGAACTGGTTTAATTATTTCACCACAGAGTAACACAGAGTTCCACAGAGTTTTTATTTTTTTGAACTATAAACCACAGAGGACGCAGAGGACACAGAGGTTTAATTCTTATTTTTCTCCTCTGTGTCCTCTGCGTCCTCTGTGGTGAAATAAAAAACTCTGTGTGACTCTGTGGTTAAATAAACCCACTCAATGCTTTTTTACATTTTTTTCGGCAATAGGTAGAACAAAGGAAGTTCCTGATTTGTTTGTATGGTAATTCAACTGATTTATCAAATCACAAAAAAATAAGAACTATGTTGACAAAAAAATTAGAAAAAGCATTAAACGAACAAATCGTTGCTGAGATGTGGTCGGCCAATCTGTATTTGGCTATGTCTTTTTATTTTGAGAAAGAAGGTTTTAGCGGATTTGCTGCCTGGATGAAGAAGCAATCTCAGGAAGAATTGGGACATGCCTACAAAATTGCAGAACATATCATCAAACGGGGCGGAACAGCCATTGTTGACAAATTAGATGTAGTACCTACCGGTTGGGGAAGTCCGTTGGAAATCTTTGAACATGCCTACAAGCATGAATGCCACGTATCTAAGTTAATAGATAACTTGATGGCTATCGCAGTAGAAGATAAAGATAATGCTTCACAAAGTATGCTGTGGTGGTTTGTAAACGAACAAATTGAAGAAGAAGAAACCGCTCAAGGCATTGTAGATAAGTTGAAACTTGCCGGACAGGGAGGACTTTTGTTTCTGGATCACGAATTAGGTAAACGCTGATTTGCCAATACTTCAATATAAGACGAGGGCACGGAGTTGGATAACCATTCTCCGTGCCCTCTTTCTTTATTTTAAAAAAAGCCTATTATTTCAACACACCCAATTCCTTACCTATCTTGATAAATGCTGCAATGCTCTTATCCAAATGTTCCCGCTCATGCCCGGCGGAGATTTGTACACGGATGCGTGCTTCACCCTTCGGTACTACGGGATAGTAGAATCCGGTTACGTAAATACCTTCGTCCAACAAGCGGGCGGCGTACTCCTGCGACAGTTTGGCGTCGTACAACATCACTGCACAAATAGCGCTCTGCGTAGGTTTAATATCAAAACCTGCCGCCAACATCCGGGTACGGAAATATTCAACGTTCTGCACCAGTTTGTCGTGCAGCGCATTGCTCTCTTTCAACATACGGAACGTTTCGATACTTGCACCTACAATAGAAGGAGCCAGTGAATTAGAGAACAGGTACGGGCGACTGCGTTGACGCAACAAGTCGATAATCTCCTTACGGCCTGTAGTAAATCCACCCAAAGCACCGCCAAAAGCCTTACCCAACGTACCGGTATAAATATCTACCCGTCCATACGTATTGTATTGCTCACTCACACCGTGACCGGTAGCGCCTACCACCCCGGCAGAGTGCGACTCGTCTACCATAACCAACGCATCATATTTCTCGGCCAGCGCACAAATGCGGTCCATCGGAGCTACATTGCCATCCATCGAGAACACACCATCCGTAACCACGATGCGGAAACGTTGTGCCTGCGCCTCTTGCAGGCATTTTTCCAGTTCGTCCATATTGGCATTGGCGTAGCGGTAACGTTTGGCTTTACACAGACGAACCCCGTCGATAATAGAAGCATGGTTCAACGAATCGGATATAATGGCATCTTCTTCGGTAAACAACGGTTCGAATACACCACCGTTGGCATCGAAACAAGCTGCATAAAGAATGGTATCTTCCGTTTTGAAGTAGTCGGAAATGGCAGCTTCCAGTTCCTTATGCATATCCTGTGTACCACAGATGAAACGTACAGAAGACATACCGTAACCACGGTTATTCATAGCTTTGGTTGCCGCTTCAATCAAGCGGGGGTGGTTAGATAAACCCAGGTAATTGTTGGCACAGAAGTTAAGCACTTCCTTGCCCTTTACCATGATAACAGCCTGTTGGGCACTCTCCAGAAGTCGCTCGTCTTTATACAGGCCGGCTTCTCTGATTTCAGCAAGCGTATTGCTGAGATATTCTTTCATTTTACCGTACATAGCAAATAGAATTTTAGTTTCCTTGCAAAGGACATAAAAATTCATGAATAATCCATCTTATTTTGCTATAAAAGTGAAAAAAAAGTGCTTACTTTGTACACCATTTCAGAAGTGCATTGACACGCCTTGAAGGTAAAAAGTTTGACGCGAGAAATGAAACAATTTTTAGTAGGGATACTGGGACTGATACTCTTGTCGGCCTGCGGGAATAAAAAGACAAATATCAATCCTTTTGCTGTAATTACCAGCGAAATAGATTCAGTACTTCACAAAAAGAATGCCGACACACTTCATCTGGAAGGAGTGCCGGAAGAACCCAAGCCCACCGAAGCCGACGAGTCGTTTGACGACTTTATCTTCAGCTTTGCATCCGACGATGTCTTACAGCGACAACGGGTAGTATTTCCTTTGCCTTATTACAACGGGAACTCTGCTGCCAAGATTGAAAAAAAAGACTGGAAACATGATAACCTGTTTACCAAACAATCATTCTATACCTTACTGTTCGACCGCGAAGAAGATATGGAACTGGTAGGTAACACCGAACTTAACTCTGTACAGGTAGAATGGATGTTTATTCGTACCCATAAAATGAAACGTTACTATTTTGAGCGGATAAAAGGAGCGTGGATGTTGGAAGCCATTAACCTGCGCACCATTGAGCGGGGAACGGATGGAGAAGACTTTTTGGAATTCTACGGACGCTTTGCCACCGACAGCTTGTTTCAAAGTAAGCGCGTTCACGACCCGTTAGAGTTTATCACCAGTGACCCGGACGACGACTTTGCCGTATTGGAAACCACATTGGACGTGAATCAATGGTTTGCCTTCAAACCCTTGTTGCCTACCGATAAGTTATCCAACATCAACTACGGCCAGGCCAATGAAGATAATTCGCCTACCAAGATCCTGGCATTGAAAGGATTTGGGAACGGATTTTCGAACCTCCTCTTTTTTAAGCGCGTGAATGGCGAGTGGGAATTAAGCCGGTTTGAGGATACAGGCATGTAACCTCTTTACATATACAATAATGATAGTATGAAATATGAAAATTACTCACTTCTGCCACACAACACGTTTGGCATCGAAGCAAAAGCAGCCGTTTTCTTTGAATATACCTCCAAAGAGGAACTCAAGCAACTGATTGCAGGCGGAGAGGTAACTTCGCCTTACTTGCATATAGGCGGTGGGAGCAACCTGCTCTTTACCAAAGATTATCCGGGTACGGTACTTCACTCGCACATCCTGGGCGTAGAGGTAATGAGTGAAAATGCCAACCAGGTAACCATACGGGTAGGAGCCGGTATGGTATGGGACGATTTGGTAGCCTACTGCGTAAATAAAGGATGGTATGGCGCCGAAAATCTGTCGCTGATTCCGGGTGAAGTAGGAGCAAGTGCCGTGCAGAATATCGGTGCCTATGGAGTGGAGGTAAAAGACCTGATTATAAGCGTGGAAACTATCAATATACAGGGAGAAGAAAAAACGTATACGGTAGCCGACTGCCAATACGCTTACCGCGATAGCGTGTTTAAACGTCCGGAAATGAAGAGCACATTTGTTACCCATGTGTGGTTCCGGTTGAACAAGACCGAACAATATACGTTAGATTATGGTACCATCCGTCAGGAACTCGAAAAATACGATGCTATTACACTACCATTGGTGCGGCAGGTAATTATCGCCATCCGCGAAGAAAAGCTGCCCGACCCGGCTGTATGGGGCAACGCCGGTAGTTTTTTCATGAATCCCATTGTTCCGCGTGCTCAGTTTGAAACGTTGAAAGCGGAATATCCGAACATGCCCTCGTACGAGGTAGATACCAACCGGGTGAAGATTCCGGCAGGATGGATGATTGACCAATGTGGCTGGAAGGGAAAGTCGTTAGGTTCGGCTGCCGTGTACGATAAGCAGGCATTGGTATTAGTAAACCGGGGAGGAGCAAAGGGGAGTGACATCATTGCCCTGAGTGATGCCGTGCGTGCATCGGTACGCGAAAAGTTTGGCATCGATATCCATCCGGAAGTAAATTTCATTTAACAAGAAGCGTATGCAACTAACCATACTTGGAAGTGGCACATCGACCGGCGTACCCGAAATAGGATGCAACTGCCGGGTATGCACATCGACCGACCCACGCGACAAGCGCTTTCGTGCATCGGCCTTGTTGGAAACCGATGATGCACGGATTCTGATTGACTGTGGACCCGACTTTCACGAACAGATGTTACGGGTGCCTTTCGACCGTATTGACGGGGTGCTGATTACCCACGAGCATTACGACCATGTAGGTGGCCTGGACGATTTGCGTCCCTTCTGCCGGTTTGGTGAAGTGCCTATCTACGGAGAGCGGTACACCACGGAAAATCTACGCAACCGCATGCCATACTGTTTCATGGAACATCCTTATCCGGGTGTGCCGGTTATCTCACTCAAAGTCGTTGAACCCAATGTACCTTTCCACATCGGAGGGACGGAAATCCTTCCGTTTCGCGTGATGCATGGTAAACTCCCCATCCTGGGATACCGTATCGGAGAGCTGGCCTACATTACCGATATGCTCACCATGCCCGAAGAATCGTACGAACAATTACGCGGACTGGATGTTCTGCTGATAAATGCCTTGCGCATCAAATCGCACCCCACGCATCAAACGTTGGAACAGGCATTAGAGGTAGCCAAACGAATTGGTGCCAAGGAAACCTACTTTATTCACATGAGCCACCACATCGGGCTACAGGAGGAAATTGAACAATCTTTACCTCCGCATGTACATTTTGCACACGATGGGTTAAAGATTTTTTAGCAAATGTTTTGTTTTGTTTAAATTCTTTTTTATTTTTGCCGTGTCCGATTAATACCAAAGAAAGCATGAAACTACGTACCTTCATACGATTTGCAACCATCACGTCGATTGCACTTCTGTGTATAGGGTTTATTGCGTTCTCTTTTTTCCGGATGTCTATTGTTGAAAAGAAAGAAGAATTCAATCTTTATTCGTTAATTCCGGCTAACGCATCGGCCGTATTTGAAACCACTGACATTGTAGGACTGGTGCAAAACATTGACGAAATGGATTGCAGCAAGGATCAACATTACCTACCCATCTCCCGGCTATTTGCTACCCTGAAAGATTACTTAAACACATTGTTGGATGATACCCCGCATGGGTTGAGCCGGCAGATGAACAAGATGTTATTCAGTTTCCATGAGCCCGACAACGACTGGAGCCAGGTGCTGTATTGTAGCCTGGGAACGGGGGACTATGAACTACTGGAACGGTTTGTAGACCGGTTGAATACCGACAAGTTCCCTGCAAAGGTATATACATACAAAGGAGAAGACATACATATATACCCCTTACCTGATGGTAGTTTCATGGCTTGCTATATAACCTCCAGGTTCCTGGTTTTAAGTTTCCAGAAGAACTTGATTGAAGAGGTAATAGACGCTTACCTGACAGGCGCTTCCTTAACTAAAGACCCGTTCTTTATCGCTGTTCGGAACAACAAGAAGAAAAGCAGTAATCCTACCGTATATACCCGCATGTATTCCCTGGACATGGGAAAAGACGATACGCCCGTACATGCCAACCTGGCCAACTGGACTGAGTTTGAAATGAAAATGAACGGACGGGCTATTTACTTCTCGGGCGTGAGTCATGATCCGGACACCTGCCAAACCTTCCTGAGTATGCTGCGTAAGCAAGAACCACTGAAAGGCTTCCCCAACAGCACGTTGCCGGAGTCGACCTTCTTTTTTTGCAGACGGTCGGTGAGTAATATGGAGGCTATGCAAAATTTCACCGACGGACAAGGGCTTCTTCCTACCGGTTACATAGGAGAATGTAATGCCGCATTAACCGGTTACCTGAAAGAGCAGGCGGGGAGTAATATAACCACCTGCTTGTTCCTCCGCGATGAGGAAGCACCCACACCGGCAGCTATAATCAGTATTCCGGTATACAATATTTCACAAGCTGAGCAGCAACTGCACCGGTTGTTAGAAACCATACCTACCGAAACGAATACCTATCGTCAGCCTACCCGGCAACAAATACGTATAAAGAGCCAGGGATACACTGCCTATGTACTGCCTCCCAACACTTTATTTGCTCAACTGGCAGGTACTACAGATAACTCTATACATGCTTATGCCTGTTTTTACAAAGAACAAATGCTGATAACTCCGGATGTTAATTCGCTTTCGCAGTACATTGAATGCATGGAAGAGGGGAAAGTATTGGATAATGAGCCCATGTACAAAGACGGAACCTCAGGACTATCAGATTCGTATCATTTTATGCTGATAGCCGATTTGGGGAGTATGATGGTACAGCCCGAGGCATACACCAACCTATTGCCCAGTTTGTTCTTCCGTTATCCCGCCTTCTTCAGCTACTTTACCTTGTCGGCACAGTTTATATGCAGCGACGATGGGGTGGTATATCCCAATGTAGTATTGCAATATAAGAATACTACTGAATAAAAGAAATCCGGAGCATGCAGCTTCCCGCTGGCATATTCCGGATTTTTCAATCTATCGCAACTCCGACTTAGAAAGGCAGGTCGTCTTTGGCATCACCCGGCATAAACTCAGGTACGCTGGTAGGAGGAGGAACAGGCGAACCGGGGAAAGGAGCAGCAGCACCGGCTGCAACACGTTCTACCTTCCAGGCACGAATACTGTTGAACCAACGATCCTGCCATTGACGGGCGTCAATGTCGAACGAAACGGTCAGTTCTTCACCCATCTGGATATTAAACTGCTCTATTTTATCGGTACCAAATACCTCAAAACACATCTTACGTGGATACTGGTCATGATTTTCAATGACAAACTCTTGTGCTTTCCACTCGTTGCCGGTTTTAGATGTTCCACTCTTGGGAGCAAGCACGGCAATAATTTTTCCTGTAAAATCCATTGTGATAAAGTTTAATTTTGCGGCGAAGTTACAATAATTTAGGATATTCCCGCCAACTCTTCACTGTTTTTCTATTCTTTTTGTTAGTACGCCCCAATCTTTTTTCATACTTTTGTACTTTAATAGATTAAAATTTAAAATACCGGAAATATATGAAATTTATTGTATCTAGTACTGCGCTTTTCAGTCGCCTGCAGGCTATCAGCCGTGTAATCAACTCTAAAAATGCGTTGCCCATTTTGGACTGTTTTCTTTGTCAGTTGGAAGACGGAATCTTGTCTGTAACCGTTTCGGATAGTGAAACAACGATGGTTACTTCTTTGCAAGTCAATGAAAGTAGTTCCAACGGCCGATTTGCCGTAGCTGCCAAGACCTTGCTCGACGCATTGAAAGAAATCAATGAACAACCGTTGACTTTTGATATCAATACTGAAACGTTTGAAATTACAGTACAGTACCAGAACGGTAAATACAACCTGATGGGACAAAATGCAGACGAATTTCCCTTGTCGGCTTCCCTGAGCGAAAACGCAGTACGTCTGGAGATGGAGGCACAAATCCTGTTGAGCGGCATTAACCGTGCCCTGTTTGCAACTGCCGACGATGAACTCCGCCCGGTAATGAATGGTATCTACTTTGACATTACTACCGAAGACATTACCATGGTAGCCTCAGACGGTCATAAACTGGTACGTTGCAAAACATTGGCAGCCCACGGCAGCGAACGTGCAGCGTTTATCCTTCCTAAAAAGCCATCAGTACTTTTAAAGAGTTTGTTGCCGAAGGAATCGGGAGCAGCCGTTATTGAATTTGACGATCGTAACGCCATCTTTACCCTGGAAAATTACCGCATGGTATGCCGTCTCATTGAAGGACGTTACCCCAACTACAACTCGGTAATCCCGAAAAACAACCCGCATAAAGTCATTGTAGACCGTCAGCAACTGATGGGTGCCTTGCGCCGTGTCTCTATCTTCTCCTCACAAGCCAGCAGTTTGATAAAATTGCGTATGCAAGAGAATGAAATGGTTATTTCGGGACAAGATATTGACTTCTCTACTTCAGCCGAAGAAACTCAGGTATGCCAATACAACGGTGCTGCCATGAGCATTGGTTTCAAATCGACCTTCCTCATTGACATCCTGAACAACATTGCTTCTGACGAAGTGGTGATTGAATTGGCCGACCCATCACGTGCAGGCGTAATCATCCCCATGGAACAAGCCGAAAACGAAGATTTGTTGATGTTGCTCATGCCGATGATGCTGAACGATTAATAGTAAATACATATACGTAAAGAATGAAATTGAACCTCAAAAATCCAATTGTTTTTTTCGATTTGGAAACGACAGGGATTAATATAAACGCCGACCGTATCGTAGAAATATGCTACCTGAAGGTGTACCCCAACGGCAACGAAGAGTCGAAAACCTTGCGCATCAATCCCGAAATGCATATCCCCGAAGCAGCTTCAGCCGTGCATGGTATTTATGACGAAGATGTGACCGACTGCCCCACATTTAAGGAAGTTGCCAAGACACTGGCTAACGACATTGAGGGGTGCGACCTGGCCGGATTCAACTCCAACCGTTTCGATATTCCCGTACTGGCCGAGGAGTTTCTGCGCGCCGATGTGGATATTGATATGAGCAAACGAAAATTTGTAGACGTTCAGGTTATCTTCCATAAGATGGAACAGCGTACCCTGTCGGCCGCTTACAAATTCTACTGCGAGAAAGATTTGGAAGATGCTCACTCTGCCGAAGCCGATACACGGGCTACTTACGAGGTATTGAAAGCACAATTGGATAAATACCCCGATTTGAAGAATGATATAGCCGCCTTGTCGGAGTTTTCCAGTTTCAACCGCAACGTAGACTTTGCCGGACGTATGGTATATGACGATAAAGGGGTAGAGGTATTCAACTTCGGCAAGTACAAAGGAATGCCGGTTGCCGAGGTGTTGAAAAAGGATTTGGGCTATTACGGATGGATTATGGGCAACGACTTTACGTTGAACACCAAAGCTATGCTTACCAAAATCCGATTACGCGAACTTACAGGAAAATAAGCATGTTGAAAGGAAAGAAAATAGTGTTGGGTATTACCGGAAGTATTGCCGCTTACAAAGCGTGTTACATTATCCGGGGACTGATTAAGAAGGGAGCGGAAGTACAAGTAGTTATCACGCCTGCCGGAAAAGAGTTCATTACACCTATAACGCTATCGGCACTCACCAGCAAACCGGTTATCAGTGAATTCTTTGCACAACGTGACGGTACATGGAACAGCCATGTGGATTTGGGATTGTGGGCAGACGCCATGCTGATTGCCCCGGCAACCGCTTCAACCCTTGGAAAGATGGCCAACGGTGTTGCCGATAACATGTTGATAACAACCTATCTGTCGGCCAAAGCTCCGGTATTTATTGCTCCGGCCATGGATTTGGATATGTTTGCACATGCTGCCACCCAGAAAAACCTGGATATACTCCGTTCATACGGTAACCGTATTATTGAACCCGCTTCGGGCGAACTGGCCAGTCACCTGGTTGGCAAAGGACGCATGGAAGAGCCCGAAGTTATTGTACGGATACTCGAAGAGTACTTTTCGTCTACCACAGAGTTGGCAGGTAAAAAGGTATTGATTACTGCCGGACCTACCTACGAAAAGATAGATCCGGTACGTTTCATCGGTAATTACTCGTCGGGCAAGATGGGCTTTGCCTTGGCCGAAGAGTGTGCCCGCAGGGGAGCGGAAGTTTGTTTGGTGGCGGGTCCGGTACAAATGGAAACACATCACTCCAACATTCAGCGTATTAACGTAGAATCGGCTGCAGAGATGTATGCTGAAGCTGTGAAACAATACGCCGACTCAGATACCGCCATTCTGTGTGCAGCCGTAGCCGATTTTACTCCCGATACGGTAGCCGATAAGAAAATCAAACGGGAAGGGGACGACTTAGTGTTGCACCTCAAACCCACGCATGACATTGCCGCCAGCCTGGGACAAATCAAACGGCCGGAACAAACCCTGGTGGGCTTTGCCCTCGAAACCAACGACGAACAGCACCATGCTGAGCTGAAACTGAAAAAAAAGAACTTTGATTTCATTGTATTGAACTCATTGAACGACCAAGGAGCAGGATTCAGACACGATACCAACAAAATCAGTATTATCGACCGCGAAGGGAAAACCGATTTCCCGCTAAAGAGTAAAACAGAAGCAGCAGCCGATATTGTAGACAAGTTAGTAAAAATCATCCACTGATGTTGCAATCACTATACATTCAAAACTACGCCCTGATCGAAGAACTGGATATCCGCTTCGATTCGGGCTTTTCAGTCATAACAGGTGAAACCGGTTCGGGTAAATCGATTATCCTCGGTGCCATCGGTTTGCTGTTAGGACAGCGTGCCGATGTGAAAGCCATTCGTCAGGGAGCTTCCAAATGTATCATTGAAGCCCACTTTGATATTTCCAACTACGCCATGCAGTCCTTCTTCGAGGAGAATGAGATTGATTTTGATACGGAATGTATTTTCCGTCGTGAGATTCTTGCATCGGGTAAGAGTCGGGGATTTATTAATGATACGCCTGCCTCGCTCACGCAAATGAAAGAGCTGGGCGAACAACTGATAGACGTACACTCCCAACACCAGAATCTTTTGCTAAACAAAGAAGACTTCCAACTGAATGTACTCGACATTCTTGCACACAACGAATCTATACTGACAGAATACCGCTCTTTGTACCATAGCTGGAAACAGTTAGACAAAGAACTCAACGAACTCCGCGAAGAAGCCGCCCAAAGCAAAGCCGACGAAGAGTACATCCGCTACCAATGGGAGCAACTGGATAAAATCAACTTGAAAGAAGGCGAGCAGGAAGAGCTGGAACAAGAATCAGAAACCCTCTCGCACGCTGAAGAGATAAAAACCGGTTTGTTTAAGACTGAACAAATACTGGATTCTGATGAGGGTGGGGTATTATCGGCTTTAAAAGAAGGATTGAGTACCTTGCAAACATTACAACGCGTCTATGCCCCGGCAGGCGAGTTAGCCGAACGGGTAAGCAACACCTATGTGGAGCTGAAAGAGGCAATGCGCGATATTTCGGCATATAGCGAAGAGGTAGAGTACAACCCCGAACGATTGGAACAAGTTAACGAGCGTCTGGATGTAATCTACTCCATGCAACAGAAGCACCGGGTGCAAACCGTGAAGGAGTTAATAGCATTAACAGAAGAGTTCAGACAAAAGCTGCAGGCCATCACTTCGTTTGACGACCGTATAGCTGAACTGGCTGCACAACGCGACCAGCAATGGGATGCCCTTAAAAAACAAGCTGCTGCTCTTACCCAAAGCCGTAAGAAGGTAGTATCTTCCGTGGAAGAGCAAATAGCTACCAAACTGGTGCTTTTAGGTATGCCCAATGCCCGCTTCAAAGTTGAAATAGAATCCAAGAAGATGCCTGCTATTCAGGGTGAAGATACGGTTAGCTTCCTCTTTTCTGCCAACAAGAACGGCACCCTTCAACCCGTCTCCACCGTAGCATCAGGAGGCGAAATTGCCCGCGTAATGCTCACCATTAAAGCCATGATAGCCGGGGCTGTGAAACTCCCCACCATTGTATTCGACGAAATTGACACCGGAGTATCCGGCGAGATTGCCGACCGCATGGCAGACATCATGCAAGAGATGGGCGACCGCAACCGCCAGGTACTCAGTATTACCCATCTGCCGCAGATTGCCGCCCGCGGACGGAACCACTATAAGGTATATAAAGAGGACAACGAAGTGGAAACCAACAGCCACATCCGCCTGCTATCCAACGAGGAGCGGGTAGAGGAGATTGCCCACATGTTGAGCGGCGCACAACTTACCGAAGCAGCCCTCAACAATGCCAAGGCATTATTAAACAGTAAACAATCAACGAAATGATAGACAAAAGTGAAATGATTTTCGGCGTGCGCGCCGTTATTGAAGCCATACAGGCAGGTAAAGAGATTGATAAGATTCTGGTGAAGAAAGATATCCAGAGCGACCTGTCTAAAGAACTCTTCGCCGTATTAAAAGGAAGCTTCATCCCCGTACAACGTGTACCGGTGGAGCGTATCAACCGCATTACCCAAAAGAACCACCAAGGCGTAGTAGCCTTTATCTCGTCCATTACTTACCAGAAAACAGAAGACCTGGTTCCTTTCTTCTTCGAGGAAGGCAAGAACCCGCTGTTCGTGATGCTCGACGGTATTACCGATGTACGTAACTTCGGAGCCATTGCCCGTACCTGCGAATGCGCGGCTGTAGATGCGATTATCATTCCGGCAAAAGGTAGCGTAACCGTAAATGCCGATGCCATTAAAACTTCGGCAGGTGCTTTGCATACCTTGCCCGTATGCAAGGAGCAAAGTCTGCGCAACACCCTGAAATTCCTTAAAGACAGTGGTTTCCGTATTGTAGCTGCCACAGAGAAGGGCGATTACAACTACACCAAAGGCGATTATACCGGTCCGATGTGCATCATCATGGGTGCCGAAGACACCGGTGTATCGTACGAGAACCTCGCTTTGTGCGACGAGTGGGTAAAGATTCCAATGTTAGGAACCATCGAATCACTTAACGTATCGGTAGCTGCGGGTATCCTGATATACGAAGCTGTAAAACAAAGAACTAATCAAGAATAATTAAATATGAAACGAATACTGCTATTTGTTTGTATGGGTTGTTTGGCACTCCCCAATGTCCTGGCACAAGCACCCAAATGGATGGAAAAAGCCAAAAACTCCATCTTTTCCATAGTAACATACGATAAGAACGACAACATCCTCAATACCGGTAACGGATTCTTTGTTAGCGAAGATGGCGTAGCCTTGTCGGACTGTTCCCTCTTTAACAATGCCCAAAAAGCCGTTATTGTGACGGGCGACGGTAAGAAAATGCCGGTAGAAGCCATCATGGGTGTTAACGGTATGTACGATGTAATTAAGTTCCGGGTAGCCATTACTGAAAAGAAAGTAGCCGCTTTACCCATTGCCGCTACATCACCTGCCGTAGGAACCGATGTTTACCTGTTGCCTTATTCTACCCAAAAAGGTAGCTTTACACAGGGTAAAATCAAAGAAGCCTCCAAAGCAGGTGAAGGATTTTTCTACTATACCCTGAGCATGCCGCTTAAGGAAAAGATGGTAAGCTGTCCGGTAATGACACCCGACGGACAGGTGTTCGGACTTGCACAAAAATCGTCGGGACGTGATACTACCAGCATTTGTTATGCTGCCAGCGCTGCCTTTGCCCTGTCGCAAACCATCGGTCCGTTATCGTTAAGTGACATCAACCTGCAGAAGATAGGTATTAAGAAAGCATTACCTGCTACAGAAGATGAAGCCCTGGTATTCCTGTATATGGCTTCTACACAAACCGGCAATGAAGAGTACCACCTGTTGCTTAACGACTTTGTAAAGAAGTATCCCAATAACCCCGATGGATACCTGCGTCGTGCTTCGGCTCTTATTAATGCAGCTCAGGACGAAGAAAGTTTGGATAAAGCTATTCCCGATTTAGAGAAAGCCTTATCGGTAGCCACCAAGAAAGACGATGTGTATTACAACATGGCTAAGAACATCTATACATTCCAAGTAAATAACCCCGAACTGAGTTATAAGAACTGGACGTATGAAAAGGCATTGGAGTATATCCACAAGGCCGAAGCCATTCAATCGATTCCGGTATATTGGCAGATGGAAGGAGATATTCTTTTCGCCCAACAAAACTATGCTGCTGCGATGGAATGCTACACCAAAGTAAACCAGAGCGATATTGCCTCGCCCGCTACTTTCTACACTGCTGCCAAAACCAAAGAATTAGCCGGAGGCGACCCCCTGGAAGTAATAACATTGATGGATAGCTGCATTGCCCGTTGTCCGCAACCGCTTCCTGTTCCTGCCGCGCCTTTTATTTTGGAACGCGCACACGCTAAAATGAATGCCGAACAGTTCCGTCCCGCTTTGGTAGACTATGATACGTACTTTGACTTAGTACAAGGCAGAGTGAATGCCACCTTCTATTACATGCGTGAGCAAGCCGCTTTCAAAGGCAAGCAATTCCAACGTGCGTTAGACGACATTGCCAAAGCCATCGAGTTGAATCCAAACGAGCTGACTTACCGTTCAGAGCAAGCCGTTGTCAACCTGCGTGTAGGACGTTACGAAGAAGCACAGAAGATTATGCAGGAAACTATCAAGCAAGCCCCCGAGTATGCCGAGGCTTACCGTTTGTTGGGTGTTTGCCAGTTGCAATTAAAGAAGAATGCCGACGCCTGTGCCAATTTTGCCAAAGCCAAAGAGTTAGGCGATGAGAATGTAGATGAGCTTATTGCCAAGCATTGCAAATAAGTATATACCATCTATAGATTAGCGGTCGTTTCCAAGTGGGAGCGACCGCTTTTTTTATACAGGAAATTTTGTTATTGGCTATTGAAATTTCAATTCGGCTCGTTCGTTTTCAGGGAGGGTGAGTTCAAAGTATTTCTTGGTAAACGAGTACTGCTTCTTCCCTTGTACTACTTGCACGCGGGTACATCCTGCAGGCATACGGATACGCAGTTTTTTGCTGAACCCGCCGGTAACTACTGCCTGTTTCACCTTTCCGTTACTCCACGTTACATCTACCGTAGCACCACCACGCACCTTGAAACCTTTCAACTCACCGGCGCTCCAGGCATCGGGCAGGGCAGGAAGCAGGTTGATAAAACCATCCTGACTCTGCAACAACATTTCACTGATGCCCGACGTACCGCCCCAGTTACCATCCATCTGGAAAGGAGGATGCGAGCAGAACAGGTTCGGGAAGGTACCACTTCCGTGTTGGGTAGGGTTCTCGGGGGTGTAAGCAGGTTGCAACAAACTCTTGAATAACTTGTACGCACGATTGCCATCACCCAAACGGGCCCAAAAGTTTATCTTCCATGCACGGCTCCAACCGGTACCGCCGTCACCACGACGCTCTAACGTTTGCCGGCAAGCGGCGGCTAACTCGGGAGTGTTTATTAAGGATATCTGATTACCGGGATGCAGGCCATACAGGTGCGATACATGGCGGTGATGCACATCTACCTCCTTGTAATCTTCGAGCCATTCCATCAGGTAGCCTTCTTTGCTGATTTGATGAGGGGGTAACTTCTTTACGGCAGCAGCCAGTTGCTTGCTGTACTCACGGTCGATACCAAGTAATTTGGCAGATTCCATTACGTTACCGAAGAGTTCACGCACCAGTTGGTTATCCATCGTAGGCCCCATGCAGATGCTTACCGGAGTTTTATCGTTACCTACATAAAATGTATTTTCGGGCGAAGAGGAAGGAGCGGTTACCAACCAACCGTGTGTAGGTTCTACTACCATGGTGGAAAGGAAGAACTCGGAAGCTCCTTTCAATACCGGATAGATTTCCTGTAAGTAAGCACGATTACCTGTGTACAGATAGTGTTCCCACAGATGAGCACACAACCAGGCGCCTCCGGTATTGGTTGCACCCCACGAAGGATGTTCGCCGGGGGCAGTAAATTGCCACACGTTGGTCATCATGTGTGCTACCCATCCTTTAGCATCGGATCCATAAAAGGCTTTGGCTGTTTGCTCACCGCTCTTTACCAACTGTTTGGTGAACTCTATCAATGGCAAATGCAGTTCGGAGAGGTTACCTTGTTCGGCAGGCCAGTGGTTCATTTGTACATTGATATTGAGGTGATAATCGCCGTTCCAGGGAGTTTGCACATCGTTAGCCCAAAGTCCCTGCAGGTTGGGTGGGAGGGAACCGGGACGGGTACTACTCAACAGCAAGTATCTGCCGTAATTGTAGTAAAGCGCTGCAAGCGAAGGGTCTTCATTGGTTTGAAAGCGAAGGATTCGTTCGTTGGTAGGAAGTTGCTCAGCTTCGGGATTACCTTGAATCTGTAACGAAGCACGGTTGTACAATGCCTGATGACTTTTCACAGCTTCGGCTTGCAGGGCAGGAAACGA
This sequence comes from Bacteroides sp., assembly GCA_031554285.1. Taxonomy (GTDB): domain Bacteria; phylum Bacteroidota; class Bacteroidia; order Bacteroidales; family Bacteroidaceae; genus Bacteroides. The sequence goes on along the minus strand of JAVBVL010000085.1, from coordinate 5,158 downwards.
AGATGCAAATACTTTGTCTAACAGTCCGGCGGCTTTCTGCTCGTAACCATTACCTTCAAAGTAAGAAGTAGCGGCAGAGATTACAATCCAGGCTTCATCGGCCTGCCGCACGATAAGACTACGGTCACCGGCTTGCCGACGGGCAGCGCTACCAATGGTTTTTACAGCTACATAGGCAGCGTACTTCATTCCATCATGATCGGCACGCCCATTGTCTAACGTTCCGTAGAGTTTCAGGCGGACACCATCGGCATTGTTTTCCACAGTTACCGTGCCACACTCTTTGCGGTTAAGAGAAAGTTGCAGGTCGATGCTACCCGGCTGCGAAGCTTGCAGGTGTATCACCATCACATCTTTATCACGCGATACGTAATAGCTGCGGGTATATTGGTTACCATCGGACTGATAACGGGTATAAGCTACTCCTTCGCTCAGGTCGAGCCAACGGGTATAACCGTTAACTTCGCCCGTACAATTATAATCAATATGTAAATCGGCCATTCCTTGAAAGGTACCATACGTACCGCCACTCTCGGGTTTCTTAGGCACAAAGTGCTCGTACATCACTTCCTGCGCTTCTTTGTTCTTCCCTTCAAACAGAAGCCGGCGAATCTGTGGCAGGTACTTTGCAGCCTCGGGATTGCTATAATCGGCTTCAGAGCCGCCCCACAGGCTGATTTCGCTCAGTACAACGGTTTCGTGATTAATGCCACCGTCGGGCATCATGCCCAGACGGCCGTTACCCAACGGAAGGGTTTCTTCCCATTGTGCAGCAGGCGATTTATAAAACAATGTATGATTGCTGTCAACAGATTGCGCACAGACTGTGTATATACTGAGGATACTCAGCGAAATACTAACTAAGAATTTTCTTTTCATGGTACTTGTTTTGCTTCGTACAAATATAAGGGTTCCCCACTTAAAAAGTATATATTTTTCGAAACCTTTTAACAAAGTTCTTTGTTTTAATAAGAACACGTGAACTCCTTAATCCAGCAGCTTATGTCAGCAATGCTATCTTTATAACCATTAAAACACTAAGAATATGACAGAAGAATGGAATCCCCCGGTTGCATTTTACTTTTCGATTGAGTTCAGCAAAGGATCAGAAATCTTTCATATGGAATTTAAGGAGGTTTCCGGTCTCCAGACTGATTTTGAAATAGAAGAAGTGAAAAAGCTGACTCCGGTTCGGATAAAGCATCCAAACTTTATTTGTAAACGGACACTTTACCCATTGTTGGAAGACAATGGACTATTTAAATGGGTAAAAGAGACACTTGAAGGCGACTCTTCAAAGCCAATCAAAACGAAGGACCTTTTTATTTATTTGCTTGACAGCGAAGGAAATAAAATAGTCGCCTGGTCAGTCTTCAGAGTATATCCGGTAAAATGGGAAATAGAACCGTTCAAATCAGCCAATAATGAATTGGCTATAGAAAGCATCGAATTCGCACATAGCGGCATGAAACGAGTATTGTAGTGCATCTGCCGGCAGTTATCAAAAAAATCATAATGAATAATGAATATGCAGGCAACTGCGGGTAGCACCACCGGGATAGCTATTTAGTCTCTACCACCAGCACGGTATCGTAAGGATTCAGCGCACGGTCAATTACAAAGGTAGTTGTTCCGGTTTTCTTGCTGTAATCCCACGTTACACGTTGCGGGGAGTCGAACCAGCTTACCGACTTCACGTTTGCAGGGAAAGTAATTGATAGTCGTGCATCATCGGGCTTTTGCAGCAGATGCACATAGTACGTGCTCCCTCTCTGTGTAATGGCACCCCACGTTTGCGGGCGAATAAAGCCGCCTTGCGTGCCGTAAATGGTTTCGCTATACTGCGAAGTCCATTCGCCCATCTGTTTCAAACGGTCTACAAATTCCGGTTGGATGGCTCCGTTGGGCATGGGTCCTACGTTGAGCAACAGATTACCTCCGTAGCCTGCCGCACGTACAAGAAACTCTACCAACTCCTTCACCGATTTGTATTTACTGTCCGTAATACGGTATCCCCACGAGTCGTTCATGGTAGCACAACTCTCCAACGGAAGGTTGTCTGCTACTGCCTGACCACTGTATCCTTCTTTGTTCTCTCCCGGAAGGTCGCGTTCAAATATCTGAAAGTCTTCGCCCGCAAAGGGTGGCAGGTGATGGTTGTTGGCTACCAGGCACCCGGGTTGCAGTTTATGAATAAGCGCATAAATCTCATCATAATGCCAGTTAAGTGCTGCATTAGGGTCGGTACGGTTCTCATGAGCCGTCTGGTCCCAATGCCCGTCAAACCAAATGCCACCGATAGGACCGTACTCGGTAAGCAACTCCGTGAGTTGTGCCTTCATGAAGTTGATGTACGATGGCCAGTCGCTCGGAGCCGTACGTCCGCTATGCTGCCCGGTGCGACCGGTTCGCCATTGGTAATCATCACGTGTCCAATCCAGTAGCGAGTAGTACAGGAAGAGCTTCATGTCCTGGCGTTGGCACTCGTCGGCCAACTGGCGCAGCAGGTCTTTCTTATAAGGTGTGTTGGTAATCTTCCAGTCAGACTGTTTGGTGTCCCAATTACTGAATCCGTCGTGATGACGTGAGGTGAAGGTAATGTACTTCATACCTGCCGCTTTGGCCATCGACACCCATTGGGCAGCATCGAAGGCTTCGGGGTTAAAGAACTCTTGCAACCGGAGGTAGTTGGTACGGTCAATGGGACGGGTGTTCATCACCCATTCGCCACTTCCAAGTACGGCATACGGCCCGAAGTGCACGAATAGCCCGAAGCGGGCATCGGTAAACCACTCGCGTGAAGCGCGGTTGGCTTCGGTAGGGGTGTAAGTGGGTTGTGCCAGTAAGAGTGTGCCGCCTAAAAGCAGACAGAGAAATAAGAAGGTTTTCTTCATGGTATTGTTATTCTTTTGAGGTTTTGTACACAAATGTACGAAAAAAGGGTGCAACTCTTCCATAAGTTGTGGAAGATTTAAGCCTAAGCAGTTGTTATGTAGCGTATCTTTCCAACCTGTCAGTAAAAACGTTTTCTATCTATCATCTGTCACCAAACAGAAACAATCAACTGACAATTAAACGCTTAATCGATGACAGATGCGTTTTTATCTATCACCCGCATCTATCATCTATCACCATTCCGGTTGCCTCTATTTTACTATTTCCATCCTCTGTTTAGTGTTTATTATCAGATAATTAATAGTTTTTATCCGTTTAATTAAGTGAGCCCACCCGGCAGGGCCCATCGGCCCACCAAGCAGGGCTCATCGGCCCGCCCGGGTGGGCTCATCGGCCCTGCCTGGTGGGCTCACTTTAATACCTTATAAAAAAGGATAACTATACCGCAAAAACGCCAAAATGAACACAAGTAAACCTTATACAACCCTTAGGTAGTGTTATAAAAGGCTGCAAAAAGATGACAGATGATAGCGAATCCTGGTGAGATTAAGTTTTAGCATATAAAAAGAGCTGCTTAGATAACTCCAAGCAGCTCTTCCCTTATAAAGATAACGCAATATTAAATAATATACTGCGAACTAATAGACTCATTATTCAACACACGGCGAATGGTTTCTGCAAACATATCGGCAATGCTGAGTTGTTTCACCTTGTTACACTTCTTAGAATAAGGAATGCTATCGGTAAACACCATTTCAGTAAGTCCCGATTCCTGTACACGGAACGAAGCCGGGTCGGACATTACACAGTGGCTGGCAATGGCACGAACTGAGTTGGCACCTGCTTCAAGCATAATATCGGCAGCTTTGGTAATGGTACCTGCTGTATCTACAATATCGTCGATAAGCACTACATTCTTACCCACTACATCCCCAATAATCTGCATGGTAGCTACCTCATTAGCCTTTTCGCGCGATTTGTTGCAAAGCACCAAAGGCACACCCAGGTACTTAGAGAACGTACTGGCACGCTTCGAACCGCCTACGTCGGGGGCAGCAATCACCAACTCATCCACTTTAAGCGACTGGATGTAAGGCAAGAATACCGCCGAAGCATACAAGTGATCTACCGGAATGTCAAAGAATCCCTGAATCTGATCGGCATGCAAGTCCATCGTAATCAAGCGGTCGATACCTGCTACCGAAAGCAAGTCGGCCACTAACTTCGCACCGATAGACACACGCGGTTTGTCTTTTCTATCCTGACGCGCCCAACCGAAGTAGGGAATAACGGCAATGATACTCTTGGCCGATGCACGCTTGGCAGCATCAATCATCAAGAGAAGTTCCATCAAGTTGTCAGAATTAGGGAAAGTGGATTGAACCAGGAAAACATGTGAACCACGGATAGATTCTTCGTAAGATACGGCAAATTCTCCGTCGGCAAAGTGAGTAATGTTCATGTTTCCCAGCGGACAATTAAGACTGGCGCAGATTTTCTCTGCCAGGTACCTCGAGTTGGTTCCCGAAAATACCATAAAGGGGGCTGTTTCGCTCATTGGAATAATAGTTGTTACCTATTTATGAAATTTTCGGCAAAGGTAGAAAAACTCCCTGCATAATGAAAGACTTATCGTAGAAAATTTGTAAGTTTGCTTTCAAATCAGCATACATACCCGGATATGAATTCGCGCTTCCCACTATATATCACTTTTTGTATACTACTCACGGCCTTCTTCTCGTGCGAGGGAACTCCGTCTACCAAGGAAGCGCACCTCATCGACTCGCTCAATCATTCTTCTTTTTCCCTTCGTTATCGCAACATCGACTCGTCCCTGCAAGTGGCGCGCCAGGCATACAACCGGGTAGGGGTATTGTACCGTCAGGGAAAGGCCGAGGCGTGCAACAACCTGGGATTTGCCACCTTTATGCAGATGAACTTCGATGCCGCCGAGCAGTGGTACAAGGAAGTGTACAAACTCACCCAAAACGAAACCGAATTGTTGATAGCCGACATCGGATTGATGAAGATATACCAACGAACGGCCATGAACAAGGAGTTTTACGACTACCGCAACAGTGCCGTACGTCGCATGAAACGTATTCGTGAGGAGGGAAATGTGGTATCGAGCCGTCACGAAGCCGCCCGTATGGAGTACGCCTTTTCGGAATTTGCCATCGTATCTGCCATCTATTATTACTACCTGCAGCAACGTGCCGAGGCTTTGGAAGCCATTAACCAGATATCGAACGCCGAAACCCTG
>JAVBVL010000079.1:0-7007 GCA_031554285.1 Bacteroides sp. | reverse complement strand
GCCTTGTTGAGCCTGGCGGTTTCGAGGATAAAGCGTATCTCGTCCAACGGTGCGGTTACGGCGAAATCGTACACTTTACGCAGGTTGAGTTCTACTTCGGCATCGTCATCTTCTGCATGAGCGGTGTGTTGTTTATTAAGCAATACCTCCTTATCGCGCGCTATATATATAAAGGTGGTATGCCCGCCGGCAATGATAGCAGTAGCCTGCTTGCCTTGCGCTTCACAATGCACCTCAATGTATAGCTTTTCGGGAGTATCTTTCAGCGAAATGCAGATACGATTTTCATCGATATACCGCTTACCGGCCTCTACAGCCTCGGGGGTGCTGTCTTTGAGCACTTCCAGCTGATAGGCTGAACGCCCCACGAGCGCGCCTAAAGCAATGGCAATGGGCAAGCCAATCATTCCTGTTCCGGGAATGCCTACTCCCATCGCATTTTTGAGAATATTAGCACTCAGGAGCACATTGATTTTCTCGGGACACATGCCCAAGGTTTCAGCAGCCTTAGCCACGCAGAGCGACACTGCTATAGGCTCGGTACAGCCCATGGCAGGAATTACTTCACGTTGTACCAAAGCGATAATTTTCTTTCTTTCATCCTGATTTATCATACAACACAAAATTAGTTACCGCAAAAATAAAAAGAAATAGTGAGATTACTGACAGAATGATAGTTTAATATAGACAAGTTGCTTCAAAATAACCAAAGAAAACAGTCAAGTCTACCTTAATACAAGAGTTTCATGGACGGAAACTCTTTGTTCCATGCCCGGAAACCTTTTGTTCCAAGCACAGAAAACTTTTAGTTTCAACAGGGAAACTAAAAGTTTCACTTGCTGAAACTGCTGGTTTTCCCCTTGAAACCGGCAGTTTTGTTCTTGAAACCAGCGGTTTATCTGATGAACAGTTTGTTTCATCTGATGGAACTAAACACCATTGGCTTACTACTTTTTGGGGGAATCTCTCTGAGAATGGCGAATCAACATAGAAATGGCGAATCAATGGCGAATCAAAAAGGGATTCGCCATTGATTATTTATCAGTAAATCAATGTGGTAAGTGCAGAAAGATGGCGAATGGCGAATCAAATCACACTTTTTACTCATGGAGGGTGTTATAACGACGTAAAAAAAGTCCCCGGATTGGCAACGAGGCCTATCCGGGGATACTTACTATACAAAAATGGATGATACTTTTTTATTGTTTGGTTCCCGAGAAAGTGACATTTACCGAAGGAGTTGTTACAGTGATGGACAAATCCAACACTTTACCATTCACGGTACCGCTTACCGTAACCGGGAAAAGCAATACTGTACCTGTTCCCGACAAGGTATATTTGCTACCATTCTTTGACACTGCGCAATCCACTGATACATTATTTACGGCTTGCCCCATAATATTAAGACTGGCAATCCCGATACTCACCTGGTCGTCTGATTTTCGGTTTATTGTAACCGTCTGGTTATCGGCAGACTCATCTCCCGTAGGAGCCTCTACCGACATGGTACCAATATAACTACCGGCAACTTCACCGGCTACGTTGTCACCATCGTCATCACTACAGGACGAAAATAAACTCAGGGAACAAACAAGGGCAAATAAATAGAATAAATTCTTCTTCATAATCTACTTGGTTAAATTAATATTACTTTATTTAGGTATTAAAAATACGATGCAAAAGAACGAAAAACAAGGTTTCAGGTCAAGGTCTTTTATTCCGTTTCTTTGTTCTATATTTCATAAACAAATCTTTTCTACTAAAAGTTTTGTTTATCTTTGCAAGACATAACACTTAAAACCAACGAATATGTTCAACTCATTCGGTAATTTGTTCAGACTTACCAGTTTCGGGGAGTCACACGGAAAAGGCGTAGGAGGCGTTATCGACGGATTTCCTTCGGGAATTGTCATCGATATGGAATTTGTTCAAAACGAACTGAACCGTCGACGCCCGGGACAATCGGCTATCACCACTCCGCGCAAGGAGGCCGACAAGGTGGAGTTTCTTTCAGGGATTTTCGAAGGTAAATCAACCGGATGCCCCATCGGATTTGTGGTGTGGAACGAGAATCAGCATTCCAACGATTACGATAACTTACGAGAGGTGTACCGCCCCTCGCATGCCGACTATACCTATATGACCAAATACGGCATACGCGACCATCGCGGAGGCGGCCGCTCATCGGCACGTGAAACTATTTCGCGCGTGGTAGCCGGAGCTTTGGCGAAACTGGCATTACGCCAACTGGGCATCAAGATTACCGCTTATACATCACAGGTAGGAGCCATCAAACTGGAAGGCGGATATCAGGATTATGATTTGGACACCATCGAAGATAATCCCGTACGTTGTCCCGACCAAGCTAAGGCCAAGGAAATGGAAGAACTGATCTTCAAAATTAAAGGCGAAGGCGATACCATTGGCGGGGTACTGACCTGCGTTATTAAAGGATGCCCCATCGGATTGGGACAGCCGGTATTCGGCAAACTACACGCCGCCCTGGGACATGCCATGCTGAGCATTAACGCTACCAAAGCATTTGAGTATGGCGAAGGATTTAAAGGATTGAAAATGAAAGGCTCCGAGCAGAACGATGCCTTTTACAACCATAACGGCCGTATTGAAACGCGCACCAACCATTCGGGTGGTATTCAGGGCGGACTAAGCAACGGGCAGGATATTTACTTCCGTGTAGCCTTTAAACCCATTGCCACCCTGCTCATGGAACAGGAAACGGTGAACATTGAAGGCGTAGACACTACCCTGAAAGCCCGTGGACGTCACGATGCTTGTGTACTACCGCGCGCCGTACCTATTGTAGAAGCTATGGCGGCTATGGTAATCCTGGATTATTACCTCTTAGATCGTACCACCCAACTATAATTTTATTCTATTACCTAATTCGTAAAACCATGAACAACATTCAAGAGTACATTGCAGCCCGCCAGCCGGAGATGATGGAAGAATTATTTAGCCTCATCCGCATTCCGAGTATCAGCGCCAAACCCGAACATCACGATGACATGCTGGCCTGCGCCAGCCGTTGGACACAATTACTACTGGCTGCAGGAGCCGACGAGGCTTTGATTATGCCTTCCAAAGGCAACCCGGTAGTATTCGGACAAAAGATGGTAGACCCATCGGCTAAAACCGTATTGATATACGCCCACTACGACGTAATGCCCGCCGAACCGTTGGAACTGTGGAAGAACCCACCCTTTGAACCCGAAATACGCGACAGGCACATCTGGGCGCGTGGAGCCGATGATGACAAGGGGCAAGCCTTTATCCAGGTAAAAGCTTTTGAGTACCTGGTAAAAAACGGGCTGCTAAAAAACAATGTAAAGTTTATCTTCGAGGGTGAAGAAGAAATAGGTTCGCCCAGCCTGGAAGCTTTCTGCCAAGAACATAAAGAACTGTTGAAGGCTGATGTTATCCTGGTATCGGACACCAGCATGTTGGGAGCCGACCTGCCCTCGTTAACCACCGGCCTGCGCGGATTGGCGTATTGGGAAATTGAAGTAACCGGCCCCAACCGCGATTTACACTCAGGACACTTCGGTGGTGCCGTAGCCAACCCCATCAATGTACTCTGCGGAATAATCGATAAGGTAGTAGATGCCGACGGGCGCATTACCGTACCCGGATTTTACGACAAGGTAGAAGACGTACCACAAGCCGAGCGTGACATGATTGCCCACATCCCCTTCAACGAAGAAAAGTACAAAACCGCCATCGGCGTAAAAGCCCTGGCAGGCGAAAAGGGATACAGCACCCTGGAACGTAACAGTTGCCGCCCCTCGTTTGACGTATGCGGCATCTGGGGTGGGTATACAGGCGAAGGCTCCAAAACGGTATTGCCCTCTAAAGCATACGCCAAAGTATCGTGCCGCTTAGTTCCGCACCAGGAACATCATGAAATATCCGAACTTTTTGCTAGCTACATTCAAAGCCTGGCACCCGATACGGTACAAGTAAAGGTAACGCCCATGCATGGCGGACAAGGATATGTATGCCCCATCTCACTACCTGCCTACCAAGCCGCCGAGAAAGGATTCGAGAAAGCCTTCGGCAAAAAACCGTTGGCAGTTCGCCGCGGAGGTAGCATCCCCATTATCTCTACCTTTGAACAGGTACTGGGTATAAAGACGGTATTGATGGGCTTCGGACTGGAGTCAAATGCCATTCACTCGCCTAACGAGAACCTGCCGCTCGACATTTTCTGTAAAGGAATAGAGGCTGTTATTGAGTTCCACCTGGAGTACGCATCCATGTAGAACAACACTCTCTGTATCAACACGCTAAAAACAGCAACTTCTTGAAATATTTGTCAGGGAGTTGTTGTTTTTGTTTAGAATAATTGTATATTTGCAGCAAAACCAAAAACAACTGCTTTAAAGATGAAGGCAAGATTTATCCAAAAAGCAGCTATTCTTCTGTTAGGAATGGCTGCATTTGTTGTGTACACAAGTTGTGTAGACTCCAATAAGAACTATTATGACCCTGATCTCCGTGAGCCCAACCCAATGGGCGAAGACGTTGTTGCACCGGACGGTTTCGACTGGGCTACCAGCGCCACTATCCAGCTCACTGTGGATGTCGCCGATTCTTTCAACGGTCAATACTTTTACGTCGTTGAAGTATTCGACGGAAATCCGTACATTGAACAAGCCAATTTACTTAAAAAAGGAGTTGCTAAGAAAGGACAATCATTTGTAACTGAATTAACCGTTTCGCATGCCATTCCTACCATCTACATCCGCCAAACTGCTCCCAACGGATTAAGCGAAACACGCTCGTTCAGTACCGACACATCTGTTATACGCTGCGATTTCAATGCCACCGGCACAAAGGCTGTAAGTGCCAAAATGGCCTCCACACGGGCTTTTATAGCCATGGATGCGCCCGATCATAATGATAAAACACTTTTCCCGGATGTCGCTCCTGTAGATGCCACCGTATGGGGACAATCGCAAGAGTACGGTAAAAGCTACAAAGTTACATCCGCAACTACCGAGATTAATTGCTGGACAGGCAACGTTAACCTGTATGTAACAGAAAACGCGACTTTATCAAGCCTGTATTTAACCGGCGGATGCAAACTCTACATCTTACCGGGAGTAACCCTGACGTTTAACGGAGATTGCGCCAACAACGGACAATACAATTGCCTTATTTCGACAGGTAAGAATGCCACATTGAAAGTAAATGGGCTGTTGAAGGTAGATAATAATTACAAACTCTTCAATTTGGGAACACTGCAAGTCAATAACCTCACTTGCACCAACACTTCTTTCTTTTACAATGGAGCAACAACCCAGGTGGCAGAAACACTTGACGGAACAAATTATGGAACAAATATGCTCAACGGAGCAGATGGCACATTAATTAGCAAAAACATCCTCTTATCAGGTGGCAGCCACTTCATTAACTACGGTATAGTTAACACCCAAGACACCAAACTAGACGCTACAAACGGCTCCTGGGAAAACAGCGGCGAATGGACATCCGGCAGCATGGAAGTGAAAGGATGGAACGAGTTTGCCCTGAACCGCTGTAAGCTGCTGGTAAAGGAAGTGCTCGATTTGAATGAAACCATTCTGACAATTGATGGAGGCGCTCAGGTAAAATGCCAAAAACTCCTCATGAACAATACCCGGATTGACTTAGGTTCAAAATCGCTTTTCGAAGTAACCGAACTGGCTACTTATAAATACCAAACACCCGACAGAGGTTTCAAGGGAACCGGTGCCGAAAAAGCATTGCTGAAGATTAAAAAAGCGGTTGCCAGTGCAGGAGTAGAAAACAACTCAAACCTGATTCACTATGCAGGCAACCTAATGGTAGTATGCGATGACCATCCGGCCGCCGAAATAGACCCCAGCAACATTCGTTGGACACTAACCGCCGGTGCAGCCTGGTCAAATGAAGCAGAAAACCCCGTACAGATTGACAAAACTGCCTGTAACGAAGGAACATCCATCACTCCCGGACCTATTGTAGAGCCTACTTTCCCAATAGAAGTAGCATCGAGCGACTATTACACTATGCTGTTTGAAGACCAATGGCCATACTACGGCGATTACGACATGAACGATGCCGTATTTGGAATTAGTGACTTGACGTACGAGATGAACAGCAACAATAAAGTAAAGAAAGTAAGCTTCACCGTTACCATTAAAGCCGTAGGAGCTGCTAAATTCTACGCCGGTGCAGTGATGTTAGATAAGGTATTGGCATCAAATGTGCAGACCATTGCATACACGTCTAACAACAAGAAGCCCTCTACCTTCTTCCGCACTAACACAGCAGGAGTTGAAGAAGGGCAAACCAATGCCGTTATTCCCTTGTTTGACGATATACATGCTTTGTTTAACCTCGCCGACAGCAATCCGTTTGTAAATACCATTGTAGGCAGCCCAAATAATACCACCAACCTACCTGTCATTGAGGTTACCGTACATCTGAAAGATGAAATGGAAGAGAGCAACTTCAACATCAATCATATAAATTTCTTTATCGTGATTGATAAGTTCTCGCCCAGAAGAGAGGTGCATCTTGCCGGTTATCGTCCTACCGATTTAATCAACACTGCCTACTATGGCAATAACGACGATGCTACATCGATAGCGCACGGCAAGTATTTCATCAGCAAGGAAAACTTAGCGTGGACCATCATGGTTCCGGGAGCTATCAAGTGGCCGCAGGAATACAAAAACATCCAGTTGGCATACCCCGATTTCAAAGCATGGGTAACCAGTGGCGGTACACAAAAGAAAACCTGGTGGACCAACATTAACGAAGAATACATCTTCCCATAACAGGTTCTTAGAATTCCATATCGTATTAGGGCGCTCCAAAAGGGTGCCCTAATATTTTTTTTATCAGATAGTTAGGGCTACCTTTGCCCACGCTATGATGATTCAACTATCTAACAAAGAGATACGGGACATACATAACACCCCTATCGTACAGCAAACGGCATTTTGGTCCGAAGTAAAAGC